>JAJRVO010000246.1 GCA_024277275.1 Chloroflexota bacterium | reverse complement strand
GATGGTAAAGTTAAAATACCCAAAAGCTGGTTGCGCGTAGTCTGCGGTTTGGAGCTGACAATGGCAATCTTTTGGCCCAAAAAGTGGTTCATCAGCGTTGATTTGCCTACATTGGGCCGTCCAATCACAGCCACAAAACCGGAGCGATGGTCGGGGGGTGTGGCATCGTCAAAGAGCGGCATTGTTTCCGGGTCGTCATTTTAAGTTGGGCCAAATTGTTCAGAGGGTGTGGTCATTGTCTATAATCCTTGTGTTACAATCTGCCGAATTTCCTGCGCAAAATCGCCGGGCGTTTGGATAATTAACCCACTTTGCGCAGCGACCTCAGATGTAAAATCTTTGGTATTTAAAGTTAAGAGGCGATCAGTTTTGGCTAATACGGCGGCTGCCAGGATAGGAGCATCTTTGGCTTCGATAATGGTCTCCCACTGAGCAGATTCTTCCTGCGGCGGGTCTGGTAGAATTTCTGGACCAATAGCGACCAGCAATTCAGCGAAGATTGGCAAAGCAGCGGGTAGTTTTTTGCGTAGATTGCGGTCACATTCATCCAACACTTGCCGAGAAACAAGCAGTTTGAAGAAACCAATTTCAGCCATTGCCAGTACTGCCCGGCCGGCCCCCCGGCGAGAACCGGCCCCGGCGATTAATACATTGGCATCGGCAAATATACTACGCATCTTTTTTGCGCTCTTGCCAAATGGCTTTTCGTTCTTCTTCCAAGCCCAACAGCAAATCGGCCAAACTTATCTCTTCAGCTTCCATCATCGCCACGATTTTGTCGGCTAATTGAGGTACCTGTGGTTGCTTGGGGGTAAGCAAGACGATATCGCCCACTTGCAGGAGCGTAAGCACATCTCCTTCAGTTACTTTGAGATTATCTCGCACGGTTTGTGGCATAGTGATTTGCCCTCGACCCCGTAAGCGAATGGGATAGGTTTTTACTTCAACGCTGGAAGTTGCAGTCATTATAAACCCTTTCAGACAATCGTATTTTCTGATTTGATGATAAGCTTACCTTTGGTCGGGTATGTTGTCAAGATGCCAGTGAGAACGGATTGAAATTGGTCTCCCGGTCGTAATAATCCTCTTGCTCGGCCTGCTTAAAAAAGCAGACCATAGCGTAGGTGGCCGGGGTCAAAATAACCTCGATAGCGACTTTGAAGATGTAGTTGGCCGTAATCAGGCTGAGGGCAATTTCCCAGGGAAAGACGCCAAATAGTGTGGCGATGATGACAAAAAGAACCGTATCAATCCCCTCGCCAATGAGCGTGCTGCCGATGGTTCTGACCCACAGCCGGCGACCCTCGGTAGCCACTTTCATTTTTGCCAGCACAAAGCTGTTGGAAAACTCTCCGGCAAAATAGGCGCTCAGGCTGGCGATAATGATGCCGCCGGAGGCCACGCCGCCCAAAATGGCGTCGTAGGCCGCTTGCCCGGCGTATCCTTCCCACATACTCTCGCCCGGCATCAGGCCGACCACCCAAAACGTGACGGCCATCAAGGCCGCGGCCCCAAAACCGGCCCAAATCACCCGCCGCGATTTTTTGTAGCCGTACACCTCGGTCAAGATGTCGCCAAAAATGTAGCTGATGGGGAACAGCAGCGTCCCGGCGTCAAACGCCAGTGGCAGGCCAAAAATGCTCACGCCCCAATCTATAATTTTTGCCGCAGAGGCGATATTGCTAATTAACAGCACCGCTACAAAGATAGCGGTGATAAAGTCGTAATATTTGTAGGCTCTATTCATAACTTACACTGCACCCTTATCATTTTCGCCTTTTGCGCGGGCGAATTGTCGTTTTTGAAGGCCGGCCCGGTCTACCCGATTGGGCGATTTTTTGAGTTCGTTCCCGTTGATAAGTCCGAATCTCTTGCGCTAGAGGATGGTGGCGATTAACTTCCAGATGGGTCAAGGAAACAAGTTGAACTTCCTTGGCCGCTCCCGGCGGGGTTATACTGCAAAGGATACCGCCTTCGTCGCCTGTGTAGAGTATACTATAAATTTGTAAGCGCTGATTGCGCTTAACTTTGCTCCCCCGGTCCCGCATTGCTCGTATGTACGAATTGGTTGGTCGAGCCGGGATGGGTAGTTGCCCTTTCATTTTTTGCATGAGTTCTTTTGTTTTAGCAGGATTATCAATCATAAGATTTTATTGCCTCCAAATTTGTATAATGAAACGTATCCGATCCATTTTATGATGCGGACAAAGGATGTCAAATGTATTGGCTTTCTATTTGTTCTCCAAAATAGTTAGCGCCGCCTCGCTGATCCAGCGCCGGTAGGGAAAAATGTCAATAAAGCCGACGTGTCCTCCGTAGGGCTGAATATAAACTTGCAACCGGGGCGACAGGTTGTGGAAGGGATAAAAATCGGCTACCGGCACAACCGGGTCATCGGCGGCGGTGATGATTGTAGCAGGACTGCGTAAATTACGCATCATTTCTGGGGTAATCGTATATCTTTTAAAGTAAGCGGTTGCATCCGGGTAGGGAGCGTAGCGCTTAATAAATGCGTCGGTTAGCGTCATACACGTTTTGTGCGTCAACTCTTCTGAAAAATTATACAGGTTGGGAAAAAGGGTTTGCTTTTTTTTAAGAGCGCGCCGCCATTTGCTGCGGAAGTAGTGAAGGTATATTGGATGGTTATCCAGGGCTGCGGTTGAGGTATAGGGGTCTAAAACAGGGCAAATGGTAATGGTGTGTCCCAGATTATAACGGCGCTCTTGACTGTGTCGCCAGGCCAGACGAAGGGCAAAGTTACCCCCTAATGAGGCCCCAATTAGATGCAAAGGCCGGTCGTCTTCCAGTTCCGCAATACGCTGTGTGGCGTTGACGGCTTCATCCAGCAAATCGCTGCGGAAGACGCCGGGGTTAAGGTGAAACGTGTCGCCGTGATCGCGCAGGTTGAGCCGAAAAATCGAGTAGCCGCGTTGGTAAAGATACTCTCCAATGGCGACAACATAGTTCGACTCGGCATGACCCAACCAGCCGTGCAGCAGCAATACCAGTCCTTTGGATTGGCCCAATCCTTTGGGTTGGCCCTCTGACTGCGGCGAGTAGAAACCCTGCAACCGCACCCCGTCGCCCGCATCCACAATCATCTCTTGAGAGGCTCTGTGCAGGTTAGGACTTTTGCGTTTGTACAGGCTGGAGACTATAGATTGAAGATGCCGATTGCGGATTAAGGGATGAGGACGAAAGGCGAGGTCGAGACTGTTTTTGACTGGTTTATAGCTGGTTTTCATTTTTATATTGATGCGGCGATATCACCTGAAGATCTCAATCGTCCAAAGAGCGACCACAATCCCCCCGCGATGCTCAAAACAACTCCCGCTACGGACAGCCACCAGCCCCAGCCCAACGAGACCGGCTCGTGGTAGACTTACGCTATTGAGGCTTGAATTAAGCCAAATTGCCGGCCCGGTAAAATCAGGGCGACAACTCCTCCCACGCACAGCAGAATAATCAGCGATTTTAAAGACAGTCTTTTGAGAATTGAAGCAATAAAAGCCAGCCCAATGGCTGCCGCCGCCAATATTGTTTGCAGGCGAAACTCTGGGGCGCGCAGAATAGCCGGGGTCCAGACCGGAGAGAGAGAGGCCAGGGCCATAGGAATAACACTAAGCCGCAGCCCCCAGCGTAGCCAGGCGGGCAAGGCGAGACTTTTGTTTACCGCAAACAGAGGTAGGGCCGGCATCGCCAAAAAAAGCGGCAGCAAGAAATAAAGACGCTCTATCTGTATCTGCCCGCCACGAATTTCCGGTAAAAACTTTACAAATTCGGCCAGGCCGGGGGCGGTTAGTTGCAGGGCGACACTCTCGCGCCAAATCCAGGGGGCAAAACCGCCGCCGATGCCGGTAAAGAGTAAGCCGAGTACAAGAAGCCAACTGCCGATTTTGGATTTTAGATTTTGGATTTTGGATTTTTCGGTTTCACCTTGAGCCAAAATATGCGGTGTGTGTTGTGTGTTACTAATTTCCAATTTTTCTGATCCTTTAATTAGCGTCTTTGGCTTTCACATCGACAATTTTTTACCGATCAAGATTGCAGGGTTGCAAAGTTGCAAATTACCAAACCTGCTACCCTGCAACCTTGTTTTCCAAGCGAAATATTTGAAAAAACTTCGACCAAGTCTCTAATCTCCAATCTCCACAACCGTCAGGGTGACACTCGTTCCCGCCGGATTACCTGCCTCGTCCAGCACGTCCAGCCGTTCAAAAGTGTCAGGCAGGTAAAGGCCGATTTCAAGCGGATATTCGCCGGGCGGAGTGTCCGACGAAAGCGAAATAGCGTGCTGGTCGGCGATGATTTGGCCGGGTCGCCAGGCGTCGGTGGGGTAGGTCCAGCAAACCGGCGCTCCATCGGATTGGGCAATTGGGCCGGACTCGCTCTCTAAATGGGTGAAAACCTGGTAGCTGGTTGGTATTTGGGTCAAAGCCTGCCAGTATAGCGTCACCGGCACGCGCCCGCCGGGATAGGCCCGCCGGGTGTCCAGGTCATAGCCAATGAGTAGCGCTAAGTTGCCAAAGTTGGCCTCTACCGGCAACGAACCACGCGCCGAACGAGCAAAAGCGGCAGGTGTGGCCGTCCAATCAAACCGGCGGGCCAACGCGGCCTCATCTACTGTGCCCAGCGCCAAACTGCTGGGTACTTGCTGCATTATCTGCATTTGCTTTTGATTTGGCAAGGTAACGGCCCCGATTTTTTCATAGCGAGAGTCGATGACGTCGTTTGGTACGGCGATTGGGTCAATCAGGTCGTCGGCCAAAAAGTAAAATTCCGGGTGCGGGTCGCAGGCTCGGGGCGCGCCGCGAGTGTACCAGGCAGTTACGTCCGGTTCCTCGTTGCTACCGTAATCGCCGGTAAACTCGCCGTCGGTAATTTTTTGGCCGACGGCTTTCCACCCGCTGCGGTGGGCAAAGCCAAAGAAACCGGCTTTAGGTAACTCACCATAGGGGTTCCAAAAAAGCAACAGATTGCCGTTGGGAAAATCTTGCCAATACTCAATATCGTGACGCACAAAAGCGTTCCAGAGGAAGATGGTGGACAGGATGAGGAGGGCAACGGGTACAAAATAAGCAATGAGATTAGAGATTGGAGACTTGTCCTGAGTATGGCCGAAGGGTTGGAGATTGGAGACTGAAGATTGGAGATTGCTCATTGTTAATTGCTCATTGTTAATTGTTAATTGTTTCCAGCTCAGAGCAGCCAGAAGGGACCAGGCCGGGACAATGGTGTAGATATGTGTCAAGCCCAGGGCGACTACAAAGTTGTAGCCCAAAAAGGGAACGGCCAGCCAGGCAATAAGCGCTTGCCAGGTAGAGGCGGCAGGCAAGGCCAAAAATGCTCCCAGCAATAGCAGGGCAAAAGGAATAATAGTTAAGTTAAGCGTGTCCTCTGGTCCGGCAAGCAGGTTGGGGTTGACAACGATAGCCAGAATTATAGCGACAGCTAAAATCGGTAAAATCCAATGGCTCCAACGGGCCTGCCAGAACAGCCAGGCCAGGAAACCCAACACAAGCAGGCTGGTGATGATAATATAGTAAGATGAGCTGTAAAAAGTGTTGAAGTGGAAGAAGTCGGGCAAGTTATTGCGTAGCTCATTGCCAATTCGCGCCCCAACGTAATCGCCGGTGCGGTTGGCCTGGGGGTCGAGCGAATAGGGTAGATAGAAGGGCAGAGAGGCGAGCAGAAAAGCCGCCAGAAAGAGCAAAATTGTTTTTGAGGGAGTGACAAGGCTGTTGAGGGCGAGTTTGATAGAGCGCATATTAGGTCTGAGTTCAACGATGCCGGACGGAATACAAAGCCAGAGTATGGCAGGCAGCGCCAAAATTGCGTCGTAATGAGCCAACAGACCGGTTCCCAGGCAGAGGCCGCCAAGGATAGCAAATCGACGCCGGCGAGTGGCTTGCCACTGGATAGCCATTAGAAATGCCAGGGCGCTAAACCAGACTACAAAGGCCTGGTACTGCACAATGCGACCAAAAGCAACCATAAAGCCGTTGAAAGCAAAAAAGCCGGCGGCCAGCCAACCCGCGCGCTGCCCGGCAATAGCCTGACCGATGAGGTACATAGTTGGGATAGCCAGCAGCGCCGCCAGCGTAAAGGGTAAGCGGGCAATGGATTCGTTAATCGTGCCGGTTAGTCGCCAGAGGGCCATTGGGAGTAATACCTCGCCGGGGCCTTTGGAGCGGAGGAAAAGGGCGTCTTCGTGCCCTTCCAGCGCTTCGGCGGCGGCAATCATAGCCAGAGCTTCATCGCCTTGAAATTCGCTGTAGTGGAGATTGGTTGTGCGAAGGAAGATGGCGATGGCGAAGATGAGCAAAAGTGGGATAGCGTGCAGGGGCGCGGGGGTGCAGGGGTGCATGGGGGCAGGGGGGCAGGGGTGCGGGGGTGCGGGGGCGACAGCAATTGCACCCCTGCTCCCTTGCACCCCTGCTCCCCTGCTTGTAAAAACGGTTGGCAAAATGGCAAAAGCGTTAAGGGCGACTAGCAGTTGCCAGATGTAAACGGGACCGGGCAGGTAGTGGAGTAGCAGGGTCGTCAGACTGGTGATGGTGTAGCTTAAGGCGGCGGCAGCGACCCAACGCAGTAAGGCTGGCGAGTCGACAAGGAAGCGATTGGCCCAACTTAAACCCGGTAGCAGACCGATGAGTATCAGCGCGCCGGTTACGCGGAGGGGGTTGGCATTGGGCAACAGCAACGCCAGGTTGGCGGCCAGCAATGTTGCCAGATACCACCAGGGTACGTTATGCCTGTTTTGCATAGTAGGTTTTAACAATGGTCATCAGATCGGCCAGGATGGCGTAGGCGGTTTGGGGAACCTCACCCTCGTTGAGATGAATGGTTATTTCGCCCAGGGTGTCGGTAATTAAGGTGATGGCGGCGGATGATCCGCTTACGTGGGCCAGAGGATTGCTGAGCGACAACATTCTAGGCGTTACGCGGGCCACAATTTTGCCGTCGCGCCAGCGGGCTTCAGCTAATAGTTTAAAACGTCGTCCCTGGCGGGCCGCTTCAATAACGGTGCGGGTGGTGAGGTGACGAATGCCGGTGCGAGCGATTTCGGGCGGGGTTATTTTTCCGCCCATCAGGGCGTTGACCAAAATGGCTGTTTTGGCCGCGGCGTCCCAACCGTCCAGGTCATAATCCGGATTTTTTTCGGGAATACCCAGAGCTTGGGCCTGACGTAGGGCATCGTCTGGCGGCAGCCCTTCTTCCATTGAGGTCAAAATAAAGTTGGTGGAGCTGTTGATGACCCCTCGGAACCCGCGAATTTCTGTTGCCGGCAGAGTGTCACGCACAAAGCTAAAGACAGGAGCGCCGTCTAAAACGGTGCCCTCAAAAAGAAAGGCTCGCTTTTGTTGTTGAGCCAGAGCGGCAAGATTGTGGTAGGCAAAGGCCGGCGCGCTTTTATTGGTGGTGACAACGTGCATGCCTTTTTTAAGGGCGACCTGCACATAATCAATGGTGGGTTGGCCTGTTTCCGGGGTAAGCGAGGTACATTCTATCAGGATGTCGGCCTCAACCCTGTTGATAAAGTCCAGCGAGTCGGTTATGCGTTTGTCGGTATGGAATTTTTCTAGCGATTGCCCGGCGCGCCGCGTTTCCAGCAGCCGGCGGGTGTCGATGCCGGCCGGGTTTGTAGCGATGCCGTAGGTTTTGGTCGCTACGCCAACCACTTCAAGGGAAACATTGTACTTGTTTATGGCCTCTATTTTATTAACAAGTAACCTGACAAAGGCTTGACCAACGTTTCCAAAACCCAGCAGCGCCAGCCGAAGTTCTGTCATAATAGATTTTCTGTCCTTGCGTTTAATCTCCGTTGGATTATGCCGGCCTCTACTCTTTGGCCTAACCCAAAAAATATGGCTCTTTCCATAGCCAGCCTGGCTACAACAGCGTCTTGAGAGTCCAGTCCGGTTAAGTCGGCCAGCGTAATCTGGTCTGGATGAGTGCGACCAGGAACTTTACCGCAAACCAGGCTGCCCAGGTCTCCTTGTACCGCTTCTTTGCCGATGGTTCCTGCTAAAAGCCCGTGATGGATCTCGCCGGATGTGGCGCACTGGTCAAAGTTGTCAACAATAATTACGTCGCTTCGTTGTAAAACATTGGGGTGTAGTTCTTGTTTGGCGGGGCTATTGCTGCCAATGGCAGTGATATGTGTCCCCGGTTTAAGCCAATCTGCCTGAATTAAGGGATGGTTGCTGGAAGTGGCGGTGATGATGATATCGGCGTTTTGCACGGCGACCTCAACAGACGGGGCGATTTGGATATCCAGATCATGATCTTCCACTATACGCCGGGCGTAGTTGTCGGCATCCAGGGGGGAACGCGCCCATACGGAAACCGATGAGAAAGGTCTAACGTGCGTCAGCGATTTTAATTGAATATATGCCTGATCTCCTGAACCGATGACCGTTATGTGTTCTATCTTTTTGTTTGCCAGGTACTCGGCGGCAAGGCTGCCGGCGGCTCCGGCTATAATATTGGTTAGATAGCCGTTGTCTATCATAATAGCGGCCGGAAAACCTGTAGCAGCGTCAAAAATTACAATCAATCCGCTTTTGGGAGGCAGGTTAATGGATGGGTTGTCGCGGAAGTTGCTGCCGACTCTGATCATGTAATATGGCGTCTCTTGCAGGTACGCGCCTTTTACGCCAACTTCTCCGTTGACATCGGGCAGATTCAAAGTGAAACCGCCCGGAATATTCATCCGGCCCTCTGCCGAGGCGACAAAAGCGGCTTCTACAACATCTATTGCCTCGGGTATGGTGATGGTTTGTCGTAATTCGTCTTCGTTTAGTAAAAGTAGGGGCATGATAAATTAACTTTTTCGGGTTGCTTATATTGATTGCAATACAATTTAAAGTATAACATAAGTTTTGGTCAATGCGAAACCTTAAGAATTTAGTTGGTCGTTTGCAAAGCGTCGATAAACGCCCAATAGGCGTTTTGCAGCCGCCGGCCAGTTAAATTTTTTAGCTTGACGAAAGCCTTCCCTGACGGCGATTTCGCGTAGAGAATTATCTATGGTTAAACAATACAACGCCTCAGCAAGCGCGGGGATATCGGTGGCGGTGACTTGCAGGGCCGATTGCCCGGCTACTTCCGGGAGACAGGAATTGTTGGCGCAAACCACGGGTGTGCCGCAGGCCATCGCCTCGATTACGGGGATGCCGAAGCCCTCGTAGTGAGAAGGGAAGGCGAAGATATCGGCCAGACTGTACAATGCCGGCAAATCGTCGTCGGCTACAAAGCCAATCAGGTGTACTCGGCCGGCAACGGGTGAGGCTTCGGCGACGGCAAAAATGTCATCGTAAAGCCAGCCTTTGCCCCCCGCAATGACCAGGTGATGAGTCTGGCGCACGGGGGATTGGCTGAAGGCTTGAATGAGGCCGGTAAAGTTTTTGCGCGGTTCCAGCGTGCCCACGCTTAAAACAAATTTCGAAGGCAGGCAGTAACGCTGCCGGATGCTTTCTAAAACTGCCGGGTCGGTTACAGGCTGAAATCGCTCTTCGACTCCGGCTCCCACGACCGTGATTTTTTCCGGCGGAATATTGTAGATGTCAAATAAATCCTGTTTGGTACTTTGAGAGTCGGCCAGCACGTGGTCGGCGCGAGTCAGGCTACGGGGTACTACTTTCTCCAGCCAGCGGCGCAGTTTATCTACTGCTCCTTGCGGATGACGGATAAAAGTGAGGTCGTGGACGGTGAGTAGTGTTTTGGCCCGGCGGGTGGGGGGCAAGATAAAGTTTGGCGAGTGGAACAAGTCGACCGGCCCGGTGAACCTTTCAACCGGAACGGGCAGATAAAGCCGGTGCCAGCCAATAGTCATCCAACGTTCCGGCAAAGGGTAGATTTTGTGACTAAAGTTTGGGTGGGGCTGGAAGAATTGCAAACCTTCGCGAGACGCGTCGGGAGTGAGCATAAGGGTGTAGCTATTTTGCTGATCCAGTTGGGCCAGGGTAGTGATCAAGCCTCGCGTGTAGCGGCCAATGCCGCCGCTTTGTTTAAGGGCTGCGGTGTAGTCAATGCCTATTTTCAAAAGTTGCATCCCGTGTTAAGTATAAAAGAGTTTATAGGAGTTTAATGAGTTAGGTGGGTTGGGTGAGTTAAAAGGACGCAATGCCGCACTTAACGCCGGTTATCAGCCCAAGTTCCCCAATTTATTTTTACCGGGGATAGCTAACAACTCATTAAACTCACTAAACT
>JAJRVO010000245.1 GCA_024277275.1 Chloroflexota bacterium | reverse complement strand
TTCGCGCACGTTGTCTTCAGCCTGACCTTGCAGATCATCGATGTCGCGCAGATGTACATTGGGAATCTCCGTCACATCAGAATCGATGTCGCGCGGCACGGCAATATCAATCATAAAAAGCGGACGTTCCGGGCGAGCGGCGATAGCCGGTTCCAGCAACTCTTTGTTCAAGATGGTATGCGGCGCGCCGGTTGAGGTAATGATAATATCGGCCTTAACCATTGCGCCCGGCAAATTCTGAAAGTTGATGGCCGAGCCTCCCCAGGCTTTGGCCAGTTCTTCGCCGGTTTCATAGGTTCTATTGGCTACTACAATGTTGGAAACCCCGCGCTTGATCAGAGCCTTAATCGCTATCTCGCCCATTTCCCCGGCCCCAATCAGCAACACATTCCGCTGAGCCAGGTCGCCCAGCAATTCATTAGCCAGGCTGGCCGCCACCGAACTAATGGAAGAAGGATTAACGCTGATAGCGGTTTCGGTGCGGGCGCGTTTGCCGGTGTGGATAGCCGCTCTAAACAGCGCCGACAGCACCGTGCGGGCCGCCCTCTGCGAGAGGGCTGCTTCAAAGGCGTCTCTAATTTGCCCCAGAATTTGCGGCTCACCCAGCACCATTGAGTCTAAGCCGGAGGACACTCGCAGCAAATGGCTCACGGCCTCTTCGTTGTGAAGGGTGTAAAGATAGTCGTCCAGCGTTCTTGGGCCAACGCCGCAAGAGTGGCCTAAAAACTCAAAGATAGCTTTTTCGGCAATCTGTATATCGCCCACCAGGGCATAAACCTCTAAACGATTGCACGTTGACAGGATAATCCCTTCTTTTACCTCTGCCAGGTGCGCCTGCGAGTGCATTGAATCAAAGTGGGTCAGGGCCGATCGCAACATCGTCGGAGAAAAGGCATGTCGCTCTCTAATTTCTATGGGAGCAGTTTTATGACTTAGACCAATAAGTATGATGTTCATTTGTCTCTTCCTTAAACCAAAAACCAAAAATTAATTAGCTGCAATAATACAACTAAATTCGTAAAAACAAAAAAACATCCACTCTCTCCAAACAAGTACCCCTTTAGATCTCTGAGGTTTTAACCGCTTAATTTGCCGATAAAGGACAAAACAAACGGTCAAAACTTGGCGAAGATCCTCACGGGCAGAAACCTCGGAGGTCTTTCATTCCCTCCGAAATAGTAAGGGCAGGTAACAGCGCCTGCCCTTACAACCCTCCTTGCGCCCAAACCAGGTTTGGGTATGCGCCTGTTAGACAAACACTGTTTGTTACTATTGCAAAGTAATCGTTCCCCCTCCTTAAGAGGCAATGGTGTTAAAGGCTTAATGATGTAGCATAGGGCCTTGTGCCCGCCCACAAGGGGCTATGCCCTCATAAAGAACAAGGGGGGTGAAGATTATTATTGCAGAAACAGTGTTTCTTGACAATTATGACACAAAACTTCGCCCTTAAAGTCCGGGGCAAAGTTTTGCGTCAGGTTGTCCCCCCTGTAAAAATAGCTTGTCAGCCGGTCAGCTTGTCAGCTTGTCAGCAAAAAATTTTCATTCTCGTTGTCAAGCCAAAGACTCTTTCAAACTCATCCTTCACAGCCCCGCTCAGGGGGTGGCAGTTTTTAAAATCACGGGCAGATAGATAGAACTTTCTTCTTTAATGTAGAACCGCAGCCAGTCAATCAACCCCCTGAACATGCTGGTCTTGGGATTGCCCGCGTTAGCGCCGATGGCAAAGCTGCCGTCCGCAGTTTTGATAACCTCTCCCGTCGCTGCCTGCGACCGGGCAATATCCGTGCAGTTGTGATAGTCTGACCACTGTTCGCCAACATTGTCTTTGTCCACGCCCAAATCGTCCACATAGATGCTGCCGGGTATTCCGGGCCGGTTACTATCCCACACCACCCGAACCTGATACCAGCGCCCCGGCACAATGGGGCACAATTTGGAATCGGTTAGCGTTAAGCGCTCGTCTGCGCTGCCGGGGTTAACCCAGAAGCCAATCGAGGCTTCGCCGGGCGCATCATAGCTGTCGTCTCGCAGGATTGAGAGGCGGTAGTTGTCAACGCCCCGGTCAAAGATAACGTACTCGCCGCTAGTGTCCGGCACCGCGGATGGTTGCAGCAGCGTCTCTATTATCATATCCTTGCCGGCCTGCAAAACGGTGGGGTTATAGTTAAAGTCTATAAAGTTATCGTAGCCGTCGCCGTAGAAGCGGCTGCCGTCTAAAGCGCCGCCGCCGCAAACCGTAGCCGTCAAGACCCCGGTGGCAGACAACCAACTCACGTCCTCGCAGTAAAGGGCCTGGGCCGACAGGTCATCGGCTCCGGCCAGCAGCATGGGCGCGCCGGTGTTAAACTCAAACCCGGCTGCCAAAGCGAGGGCTGCCGGCGGAGCGCCCACCGCCGCCGGTCGCCCGCCCGGATGGCAGGTGTCGCAGTTGTTGTCAATGGTGTCTATGGGGCTGCGGGCGTAGTTTTTAGGCTCATGCTTTTTACCGCCCGTACCGTGACATACCAGGTAACAATCGCCTTGATTGCCGGTAATCCAGAACGAGTCGCTGTGCGTTCTATCGGGGTTGGCAAAGGTAAAGTTAACATCCATATTATCTACGGCGTAAACAAAGTTAATCAGGCCCGCCTCGCCGGTATCATATGGAGAATGGACATCGTGGCAGTGGATGCAGGGACTGTTTTCGCCATCCACATGCTTCTTGTGCAGGTCCTCAAAGGCATTGGTGGCCTTTCGCCATTTACCCCCCGACCAGTATACAACAATATCATCTTCAGTATGACACATCCAGCACAAAGCATAATCACTTTCGGGAGAACCGTAGGTAGTAAAATCGGTTTTAACGTACTGGTCTTTCAACAGAGCGTAGTAGGCTTCGCCATGCTCATCGTGGCAGTGGCGACAGCCATACCCCTGAGGATTGCCGCCATTGGCGTCCAGGTTGTTATCGTGGGTGGAGCCGGGGTAGCTGGATTTGTCGTAACCTGTGCCGGTAGCGGCCGGGAAGCTGACTCCGGCCGGCTGGCTGGCATCGTGACAGGCTACGCAGAAGTCGGTGTCGGTGCCGGTCCAAATCGAGTTGGCGTCATCCGGGTTAGCCAGCTTGTTGCTGTCTTTAACCAGATGCGGGTTATGGCAGTTGGTACACTCAATGTTGTTCGACTCGCTATCCAGAACATTGTGGTGCGACGCGCGGCCAAACTCAGTTTGAGTATCAGTACTAACCGGCGTACCATCGTGGCAGGTGTAACAGAAGCCTTCTTCCTGATTAACGTTGTTGGCGTTGGTTCCCACGTTATTGGGGGCCAGCAGTTTAGCCTTCTGAGAACCGTGGCCGGTATCGTGGCAGCCTGTGCCTGAGCCGTCGCCCAGGCAGCCGTAGCCGGAGTTGGTGACATCGCCGGTAGCGTGGTCCGAGGCGTACCAGTCGGTATTGGTAATAACCGGAACCGCGACGTTATCGGAGAAGGGGGTGGTATCGCCGTTGGCCCCATTGCTGTCGTGGCAACTTAGGCAGAAGGGGGCCAGAGCCTGGCTGTTAACCCTGGAGATAGCAGAGGGCCGGAAGCCGCCCGACGTGGCTTCACTGTAAACCGCGCCGCTGTCAACATCAATTAAGCGCACATAACCGGCCTGGTGATAAATGCCCATCTCGTGGCACACCTTGCAATCGTCGTCCGTGGCCGTACCCTGAATATGATGGCTGGTGTAACCAAACTCGTTAATCACCGCCCGGCGACCGCCAACCGGCAGGCCATCGCCGTTATCTTGCGGCGCGGCGTGGCAAATGGTGCAGCCGGCGGCGTAGGTAAAGCCGTCTTTGGTGGTTGGGTCTTTGTCCCGGCTGTGGGTATGACACGTCACACAATCCAGGTCGCGGTAATCGTTGCCCGGCCCCAGGGCGTGGTTAAGGCCGCCCTGGTGGCTCACCATGTTATAGCCGGGGTTGTTAACATTGCTGTGGCAAACCACGCAAATGTCGTTGGCATTGTTGGCCGCGTTTTCGGGCGAGTCAACCTCGTCAAAAGAGTTGGCCCCGGTGCGGGCGGTAAAAATTACCGGCCCGCTGGTGATGCCGGACGTGGCGTTAACCAGAATACTGGGGTTAATAATACCCAGGTTGCCGCTGCCATGCCCCTGGTGACACTGGGCGCAACCAATCTCAAAGTCGGATTCAACTTTATCGGTGATGATGTCGGCGTTAGAGTGAACGTTGACCATCGCCGGCGCTTGCCCGTCGCCAAAGGGATCCATCGGCGTAGTCAATCGCTGCGCTCCATCGCCGTCATGACAACTTTGGCAAAAGACGGTTAACTGGTCAACATCGGCCTGGGCGGCCAAAGTGCGGTAGCCGCCGGGAACGGTTTCGGTCAGGCTCGACCCCGTGTCGGCGTTGCTTAATTCCACTACGTCATTCATATGGTTGGCAGCCCCGTAGCTTTCACGGTGGCAAGCCTGGCAGGCGGCGTTGTCAATATCGCCCGCGCTTTGGATGTGGTGAGTGTTTTGGGCAAACTCGCCCACAACAGCACGGCGACCGCCGGCCGGCTGGCCGTCGCCGTCGTCTTGCGGCGCAACGTGGCAGGCCACGCAGGTTACGTCCGGGGTAAAGCCGTCTTTGGTGGTCGAGTCGTCGTCAACATCATGGGGGTGGCAAGCAATGCAATTCTGGCCGCGCTTGTCGCCAATGGGGTGTACGCCGTCGGGATGGGTGATGGTGGGGAAACCGGCGTTGTTGGGGTTGATGTGGCAAGCCACGCACACATCGTCGGCGCTGTTGCCGTCGGCGGGTAGTTCGTCAAAAGAGTCGGCTCCGGTTCTGGCCGTAAAGACCACAAGCGGGTTGCCGGAGGTGATGCCAACAGTGGGGCTAACCAGCAGGCCGCCCCGGATAATGCTTAAGTTACTGCTGCCGTGCGCCAGGTGACACTGGTTACAGGCTACTTCAAACGGCTGCTCAGTTCCGGTAGCGTCCAGGTTAGAGTGGAGGCTAACGGTGATGGGCGTTTGCCCGTCGCTAAAGGGGGTTAACGGCGCAGTCAAACGTTGCGCCCCGTTGCCGTCGTGGCAGCTTTGGCAAAAACTGGTCAGGTTGTTGATATCGGTGGTGGAGGTTGGGTTGCGGAAAGCCCCGGAGGCGCTTTCCCGGTAAATTGTGGATGAGTTGTCGGCATTGGTTAGCTCTAAAAAGCCATCCTGATGGGTGGTTAGAGCGTGGCAAGATAGACAATCGCTGTTTTGCACCGTGCCGCTAATGTGATGGCTGGTGAAACCAAACTCATTCACCACCGCCCGACGACCGCCAGCCGGCAAGCTATCGCCGTTGTCTTGCACCGTGGCGTGGCAATCGGTACACCCGCCGGACGGCATAAAGCCGTCTCTGGTGGTCGCGTCGTTATCGGCGGAGTGGGCGTGGCAGTCGGTACACTGGTCGCCGCGATAATCGGAGCCGCCGTGTATTCCGCCGGGGTGGCTGGTCATGGGGTAGCCGGGGTTACTGGTGTTGATGTGGCACACCTTGCAAATATCGTCAAGGTCGGGATTATCGGCGTCAATCTCATCAAAGGAGTTTGTGCCGGTCAGGGCGGTAAAGACCACCGGGCCGCTGCCAATACCGCTTGAGGGCACAACCAACACCGTACTCCTGACAATAACTCTGTTGGCGCTGCCGTGGGCTTCGTGACACTGGGCACATTCTGCCTGGAAGTTGGCCTCGATGTTGCCGCCGTAATCTATGTTGGAGTGCAGGCTGACCACGGGCGGGCTTTGGCCGTCGCTAAAGGGCGCGGAGGGCGAGGGCAGCCGTTGCGCGCCGTCGCTATCGTGACAGCTTTGGCAGAAGGCAGACACAGCGCTTAAATCGACGGAGTTGGTCAAAGTGCGGAAGGCTCCGGGGGCGCTCTCGGTATAGATTGTGACCGTGTCGGCATGGGCCAGTTCCACGTAACCGTTCATGTGGGTGGTCATGCCGTGGCAGGCTACGCAGTCGCCATTTGTTACAACCGTGCCGGATACGTGATGGCTGCTGTAGCCAAACTCATCCACTACCGCCCGGCGACCGCCGGCCGGCAATCCATCCAGGTTATCTTGCGGCTGGTTGTGGCAATCGGTACACCCGTTGGGCATAAAGCCATCCAGGGTTGCCAGGTCGCCGTCTTTATCGTGAACGTGACAATCTTTACAATCGTTGCCCCGCTGGTCGTCCGTGCCGTGCAGACCGCCGGCATGGCCGGTCATCGGGTAGCCGGGGTTGGCGGTGTTGCTATGGCAGGTGGCGCACAAATCGTCCCGGTCATCCGCGTCAGATTCGTCAAAGGAGTTATTGCCGGTGCGGGCGGTAAAGACCACGTTAACGGCGGGGATGGTATTGGCGGTGATAATGGGCCGGCTCTTGATAAAGAAAAGGTTATCGCTGCCGTGCGACTCGTGGCACTGGAAGCAGTAGACGCGGAAACCGGCCTCAACGCCGCCAAAATCAAGGTTAGAGTGGCCGGTGGCGGTGACGGGACTCAGCCCATCGCTAAAGGGGGTCATGGCGCTGGCGCCCAGACGAGCGGCCCCATTTCCATCGTGGCAGTCCGTGCAGAAGGGTTCCAGGCTGACGGCTTTATCGTACAAGGTGTCGCTCTCGTTCGTCTCAATCCACCCTTCGCAGTCGGGTTTTTTCACCACTACCGTTTGCCCCTGGTGGGTGGCAAACTCATGGCAGGTACGGCAATCCTGGCTAAGGGTGGCATCGTTGTAATCGACCGGCTGGAGGTGATGGTACACATCCGAAAAGTCGCCGCCGGCGCGCAAAACCTGTCGCCTCGCCGGACCCTGGCCGTCATTCTGGCTGGCGTCGTGGCAGCGGTCGCAGTCGGTGGCGTTGTTGGGGGTGCGGGCGTAATTCTTGGGTTTGTGCTTTTTACCGCCTGTGCCGTGACATACCAGGTAACAATCACCTTGATTGCCGGTAATCCAAAACGAGTCGCTCTGCGTTCTGTCCGGGTTGGCAAAGGTAAAGTCCACATCCATATTATTCACGCCGTAAACAAAGTTTATCAATCCGGCTTCGCCATTATCGTAAGCATTATGGACATCATGACAGTGAATGCATGGGGAATTTTCGCCTCGCACATGCTTTTCGTGCAAATCCTCAAAGGCATTGACGGCTTTGGTTCCGCCGCTATCTCTAATAACGTCATCCTCAAGATGGCACTTAAAACAGAGGGCGTAATCGCCATCGCCGTAGGTCCAGGCATTGTTATCGGTTTTAACGTATTTATCCGTAAGCAGAGAGTATTCGGTAGAGCCGTGACGCTCGTGGCAGGCCCGGCACTCCGGCCCGTCTAAAACCTGGTCGTGCCTTGAGCCAACGTATTGGGATTTGTTGTAGCCGGTGCCGTTGGCGGTTCCAAAAGTGACGCCGCTGGGCGGAGCGCCGTCGTGGCAGGCCAGGCAAAAGTCGCGCTCGCCGGCGCAATCGGACCAGAGGTTGGCCGTATTGTCGGGGTCGCTTAAGGGTTGGTTGGCGTTGTTGCGGTGGGGGTTGTGGCAGTTGTTGCACTCAATGTTGTTGCCTTCGCCATCGTTAACGTTGTGGTGAGAAGCGCGGTTAAACTCGCCTTGAATGTTGACAGTGGGGGCGCCATCGTGGCAGGTGTAGCAAAAGCCTTCTTCCTCGTCAACGTTTAAAGTTCCTGGCCCGGTGGTATAATCGGCCAGCAGGTTGTTCTTTTGAGAGCCGTGAGCCGAGGCGTGGCAGCCGCTACCGGCCCCGTCGCCCAGGCAGCCGTAGCCGGTGTTGGTGGTTTCGCCGGTGTTATGGGCCGAGGCGTCCCACAGGCCGCTACCGTCAATATCGGGCGGGTTCTGGCCGTCGGAGAAGGGAACCAGCGGCGTGGGTAGGCGGGTGGCCCCATCGTTATCGTGACAGCCCAGGCAGAAGGGCTTTAAGGTTTTGCTGTCGGCGTTGCTGATGTTTTCCGGCCTAAAGTCGCCCGGATTGGCTTCCTGGTAAATAGTGGCGGCGTTATCCGGGTCGGTCAGTTGCACGTAGCCGTCGGCGTGGTTATCCACTTCGGCCAGGTGGCAACCTTTGCAGTCGGAGTCGGTGATGGTATCTGTAGCGGTAATAACATGGTGACTTAAGATGCCGCCGGCCGTTTGAAACTCCGGCACAATCGCTCGGCGACCGCCGGGCAGGCCGCTAATGCCGGCGTCCATCGCCGCCTGGTGACATTCGGTGCAGCCGTTAACGGCCATAAAGCCGTCAACCGTGGATGATTTTCCGTCGGGGTTGTGGGGGTGGCAAGCAATGCAATCTCGCGCGGGGAATTGGTTGCCGCCCAAATGGTCCGCGCCGCCTCTGTGGTCCAAAGCCGTGCCGGCGCCCGACCTGCTCCCGTTAACATGGCAGGCCACACAAATATTGTTATTGTTAGGGCTAACGTTGTCGTCAAAAGAGTTGGGGCCGCTGCGGTTCAAGAAGATAATGGGGCCGGTGGTCACTACCGGCGATTTGGAAACCGTTACATCGTCTCCAATCAAAGCTAGATTAGTGCCATTGCCGTGGGGAAACTTGTGGCAGTCAGTGCAGCCAAACTGAAAATCCTCTTCCGACTTTCCGCCAAAGTCTTTGTTGCCGTGGGTAGAGATAATAGGGATAGCGCTGGCGCCTACGCCTAAAGCGTCTAACTCACCCTCCTGAGATTCAGAGTGGCACTCAATACACTCCGCTTCAGAAGTGTCCGCTGTATGCCCGGGAATAGAGCCTTGGGCCAAAGTGATGGGCGCGTTTTGGGTTGCAAAAAAAAGATACACCCCCATAACAGCCAAAAGCAGTACCCCGCCCGCTCGTATAAAAAGTCGGCCTCGATGGGGCAAAGCCGGAAAATGGAACTGCCGGTCTTGATTGGTAGATGGCTGTGTATCCTCAATAGAAAATTGTACGTGATCTTTTTCATTCCATGCTAGAAGTTTCTTAAGCAATTTTCCCCTCCGATCCGGACAAATCATGATCTGTCCGTTACAGAATTTATAAAGTGGCCGTATCAGCAACAACGTCTAATACGTTAGATAAAAGTTATCCAGGTTGTAGGCCGCAGTTTGACGCTTGTTGCCTACTCCTGGCTCCGGTTTATCCGGGTACGAAGAGAAGAGAACTTTTTGTTTTGTCCTTATTTATCCATTACCTTATTATAACAACTTTATCTGATACTAATAAGTGACATTTGTCACATGCGCCTATTACTATTGTCATATCAACAGCGCGGCAAAATAAACGCGGCAAAAACTGTTTGCATTATCTTAATAATTGTAAGAGTTCAGTAAACCCGCTTAAGAGAACACCTGCGATACAGTAATTGGTAATTGGTAACTGGTAATTACCAATTACCAATTACTAATTACATCTTTCTGACGCTCATTTGGGCGGTTTCACTGAATATTTACTAATAATTTGGTGAGGGGTAGGGACAAAATCGCTCAGGTTAAAGGTCTTGACGTTAACAGCCCATACTCCAAGTAGCCTCGCCCCTGGATGCAAATATAAAATCATCTCACCCGCAAAACCAAATTCTTCCCATTTATATAATAACACAAAACATCAGAACAAAAGCTAACAATTCATTAAGTTTTGTTACAAAATATTAAGACAAAGCAACCGTCAGACGAAACTCCGTCTCAAATTGGCAGATTTGGTAAATATAACTATACCAAATTTTACTATTAATAAATGTCCCAATTTTGTCCCAAAATAGAACCTGTTTTGGGACAAAATAGTAAAGAAGGCGAATGGCGAAAACAAGCGTTCAGGGGGTGGGTCAAAAGACCTCCGAGGTTTCCACCTGCAAGGGCCTTAATCAAGTTTGGATCATTTGTTTCATCCATAATGGACAAATTAAGCGGCTAAAACCTCGGAGGTCTGACGGTTCCTGGCAAAAAACTAAAAGTAGAAAAGAAAATTTTGAGGGGATGTCGAATCTTTAATCATGGTCCTTAATGACTACAGGCAGGTACAAGGTATTAGCGCCCGACGACTGCTGGTTAGATATCGGCGCCGATTCATCAGAGGCGGCGCCTTTGAGGATCAGAGGCAAGTAGAATGAGATAGAAGATTTGGGTTGCTTGCCCGGGAAATCCGAAGAATCATCAAACGATTGTCTATCGCCTAATCTGATCCAATCAATCAAGCCCTCAAACACATTAGCGCTATGGTCATCAACATTTGCGCCGACGACAAAATCGCTATGCCCGGCCTGGATGCGGTCTCCGGCGTAAAGCCTGCTGCCGGTTAGCACTAAAGTTTGACTAAAATTGATGCAGTTGATAGCGCCCGACCACCGTTCACCGCCATCATTTCCATCAGGCCCCTGGTCATCTACAAAGATACTGCCGGGTAAAACGCCTTCTCTGGCAGAATCCCACTCTATGGAGACTTGATACCAGTGGTCGGACACAATGGGGCACAGGCTGTAATCGGTCAAAATTGGTTTCCACGCCGCTTCACCCGTAAGAACTGTTGTCGGCTTAACCTGAAGAGCAATAGAGGTAGCCGTAAGCGGAGCGTTATAAGTGTCCCAACTATTTTTTCGCCAAAGCGATACCCGATAATTTGCGTCGGCGCCCCGGTCTAATATGCGGGTTTCGTAATCGGTGGTATCGGTCGGTATTCCAGTCGGTTTCAGCCGCATCTTTATGGCCAGGGTTGTGCCTGCTTGAAGGCAAGCATCGTTATTTTCAAAAGTAATGTAGTTATCAACTCCGTCGCCGGTAAAGTAGCCGTTGCCCAACACAAACGATCCGTCCAGATTATTCACTTGCCCAATCAGAGCGCCCTCTTTATCCGCAACGGTGGCGCTGGCGCTCGACTCATTAAACTCGAGGCTGGCAACGCCCGTGGGGCAAGAGGATATTGTTACAGGCCACGGTCCGGCCGGGTCGCCATCTGCGTCCCAAACAGAGATACCCTCAATAGCCAGCAAATCTCGCCTTATATCAGATTTGGACAGCGCGGCGCTCATTAAAATGGTGGCGACAGAGTCGCCCGGCGTATGCGCCACGCTTAAAATTGTTTTGGGGTTATTGCCGTTCACATCCGTCAGCACAAAATCTTCGGGATTCAACGCTCCGGTTCCATCCTTGTTGCTGTAAACGCCGCCGGTCAGGGTCACGTCAAGCCGGTTGCTGCCGGCGTAACCGACCACGCCGGCTATCTCCGGGGTAGTATCGGGCCGGTTGGGCGCAGACCACAGATGCTTGTCTGGACCTCCGCCGCGCTCGCCCATCCCGTGAATAGAATTTTTGTTGGGATTGTCGCTGGTTGCACCGTGGCAGCCGCCGTCTCCGCAGCTTCCGGTGGCCGGGTGGTCGGGGGAGTTATCAAATTGGTGACAATTATCGCACAGGGTTTGATGGTCGGCAGAGCCGGGGCTATTATTTATGGTTTTTCTCAATAAGCCCCTAATATTGGAGCCGTGTGTTTCATGGCAATCGGTGCAGGCTAACACATAGTTAATACCGGCGTTTCTCTCGACCGACTCATACGGCCACTCCATCCAAACGCCAAAGTCGCGGCCGCTGGTAGCGTCGGGCGTTCCAAAGATGGGGTCGGGGTTTCCATTACTACCCACCGTCCCTGGGTCGACCAGGTAGGCCGGCGCATTGGCCGCTCCCAGGCCGTGCATATCGCTGTCCCAGTCGTCAATTTGATACGGCAACGCGGCCTGATCATGGCAGCCAAGACAAAAGACCGTGTAGTTGGGCAACGTGTCGCCGTTAAACTCAAAGCTGTAACCGCTACCCGTTTTGGGCGGTTGATACACAGCCGGCCGGCTGGTGAGCAACACCGTCTCATCGGCGCCGCCCGCCACCCCGCGAGCCACATTGTAGTACCAGCCGCCGGTTCCCGCACCCAAAGCGGCATAGTCATTCATCTTTTCTCCGGCTTCATCGCCCCAGATCGCCGTGCCCACGGCCCTGGGATTGGTAACCGGGTCTGCGGTTAAATCGGGCAAAGTTACAGGCGATACGCCGGGCAACCCGGTCTGCCAATGCTTGCCGGTGACCACGTGGGGATTATGGCAAGTGGTGCATTGAAGGGTGTAGGTGTTGCCGTTTACGGTAAAGTTACTGCCGACATCGTGCTTGAATAAACGGCTAAACGCCTCTTCTATGTCATCTGCCGTTCCGGACAAAGCCTTATTCATAACCTTGTCGTCTGTGTGACAATTAAGGCAGGTTTCATTGATTGTTTGGCCGGTTGCCGCGCTAATTGCACCGCCGCCGCTGATGGCGGCGCCGTTTTCATCAACTTGACTCAGCAACTTCTCACTGGCCGAGCCGTGGCCGGCCGTGTGGCAGCCGGACGTTAGCCCGTCGCCCAGGCAGCCATAGCCGCCGTTAATGGCATCCATCCCGCCGGTACTATGGACCGATAAACTCCAGGCGGTACTGCTGATAACAGGCACAGGCATACCATCAGAAAAAGGCGTGGTGTCGCCGTTGGCCCCGTTGCTGTCGTGACAATTCAGGCAGAAGGGTTGCAATATTTTGCTATCGGTTAGGGTGATATTTTCCGGTCGGAAGGCTCCCGGCGTTAATTCAACGTATGTAAGGTCCGGGTTATCCGGGTCGGTTAGTTGCAGGTAGCCATCGGTATGGTTGCCGCCAATAAACTCGGTGGCGTGACACACCCGGCAATCGTCGTCGGCAACGGCGCTGGCGGTGATGGAACCGGCGGCGTCAACAACGTGATGCGAGGCAATTTGGGTAGCGCCGGTTATTGCCCCAAACTCCGGCGTCACCGCTCGTCGCCCGCCGTCCGGGCCAACGCCGGCTCGGTCTCTGGGTTGGCTATGGCAGCCAATACAACTGCCGCTGCCAGCCATAAAACCGTCTAACGTAACCGGGTCTCCATCGGCATCATGAGGGTGACAGGTTGTGCAATCCTGTCCGGAGTAGTCGGCGCCATCCAGGTGGTTTGCGCCGCCGGAATGGTAGACCATTGGATAGCCCGGGTTGTTTCTGTTGGTATGGCAGGTAACGCAAATGCGGCTGGTAGGGATGCTAATACCATCATCGTTAGATTTTACGCCGGCAGCAGATTGAAAGACCACCGGCCCTACCTCAATCTCTCCGGTAGGGCTAAGCAGCAACGCCTCTCTAACTAAATACAAATTGCCGGTTTTGCCGTGAGGTTCATGACATTGGACGCATGTTAACTCAAAGGGGTCTTCTACCCGGCCGGGGAAATCTATATTGCCATGCGTGGATACTATCCGGCCGGAGCCAGAGCCGGCTGCCGTTGGAACAACGCCGGCATTAGGCGTGGACGGGGCAGCGCCGGCTTCGGAAATTGCCGGAGCAAAGCCGGCCTCAGATATGGCTGTAGCAACGGCGGCGTCAGTCTCCGCCAAAGCGGCAACAGACCCGCTGCCGCCACCACTGATACCGCCAGAGTGGCAACTACACGTATCTTGATCGCCTATCAGAAGCCGGGTGTAACCGGCGGTATGCGCCCGGTGGCAACCGGCGCAGGCATCTGTATCAGGCGTATAGCCACCGTGTGGGCCGGCGCTGGCCCGCGCAATCCAGGTGAGGCCAAAGCCAAGAAAGATAACAGCTATTATGAAGATGGATAAAAAGGTTATAGTGCGTCTGTCCACAATTCAACCACTACTTTAATGAGTGCGTTCCCTCGCTATTTCTGGTTCACCGTCCAACTCCAATAACTTGTTACCGTATCATCTGAACGCTTTGGCAAGAGAAAGTGACGGTCGTTTGACTAGTACACGGCGGCGTAAATCCTTCGGTAGTTTATGGAGTGAAAAAGTGCACTTTTTCACTCCATAAACTAAGCAACGCGCTGCTTGTAACTACCGAAAGACTTCCGCCAAGCTGTACTAGTTAAAAATTTGAAATAAGTTCTTAAGTTCTCTACTTACAGAGTCGAGAAGTTGTGAAAAAAGATACGAGCAGATAAGAAAAAAATGAAGTATTTTAAAGTAAAGGGGGCAGGGCAACATCCGAGGAGATAATCCCAAACCGGTTTTTTCCCTGCCCTCTCATCGATATTTATTTGGTTAGTTTACTATATTGATTTAGATATCAGATAATCTTTTGAGATAAGGGCGACGCCTTGCGCCTGCCAAAAGGCAACCGCAAAGACGCGCCCCTAAAAACCAAATACCTTTCTAAACATCTTTATCTTAGGCCTGTGCCGCGATGTTGCCGCGGCCTAAAGTATTGCTAACGCTGGTTACCAGGGAGTATGTTAAGCATACACTCCCCGGCAGATGATAGCCTACTTACTTACTTACTTACTTACTTACTTACTTACTTACTTACTTACTTACTTACTTACTTACTTACTTACTTACTTACTTACCATGGCAAAGCTGGCATGTACCCCGGTTGTCTACGCGCAGCAAAGAACTACGAGCATTCCCGCTGGGCGACGTTCCACCGCCGGGCCACTCGACGTTACCTGAGTAGCTACCCATAGTAGCCGAAGAACCGTGCGCCACATGGCAGGTCATACACTCCACATTGTGGTTCCACATAGACCCACCCCAAGTGTTGAGTGTCATTGGCCTGCTGGCTGGGTCGCCATGGCATATACTGGCCGCACAAGTAGCAACTGAAGGTCCTGAAGTAGTCCGGTGGCGATAGGTAAAGATAGGATCTCCCGTGTTGGTATTGCCACTAGTTGCCTCAGCAGTAGTTCCATTTGTAGCCATCATATAGCGAGTATGACACTGCGAACACCACTGAGAAAGACTGGTCTCCGGAGTATCCATAATAGTCCAGGTACTAAAAAAAGCTACACAATTGACGTAGGTATAGCCTTCTCCGAAATACCGTTCCCCAGTTTTCTTGCAACTGTCCGAAAGAGTATAAAACTTGTCGGCTTCATCAGCAACAACAACAGGACCAGACGCCGTACTGATAGGCTGCGTTTTTAGTATACGATAGGTAGCCCCGCCGGCATTAGCCCCACCATGCGGATCGTGGCACGAAACACATGAGAAAGAAAAGTTACTTGGACCGGTGTAAGTAATACTAGAAGAGTAGTAACCAGGCGCCAATACGGGGAAGGGACCTGAAGGGTTTAGATTACCCCAAACCGTACCCGTAGTGATGGCTTGTCCATTCACCAAGTGATCGGAGGTTATCCCCGCAGGAACCGTTACACCGACGCTCCAATCTGTGTTCATTGTGGCGAATACAAAACCGCCGCCTTTCAGACTGGAACTACCGGCAGTACCCCCCTCGCTAAGAGGGCCTTCTACAAAGTTGTTGTCCCGTTCCGAATAAAGACCGTCAACAACGTTTGTATCCGCGCCATTACCGGAACTACCATGACAGGAAAAACACAAGTCGGTTATGGTGTCGGCAATGAGCAACCTGAACCCACTGGCCGTGTGCGCCCGGTGACAACCGGCACAGGCATCGGTAGTGGCCGTGTAGTTGCCATGCACGCCGTTATCGGCCAGAGCCAACCCTGCCGGAAGACATAACAACACCAGCAAACCCAAGATCAGGAGAAATTTAATTTTCATGTAATTCTCCTCTCTCTTTCGCCGGAGCCTTCCCCGCCCAAAGGCAGGGAAAGCAATCGGCAAAAGGTTAAGTGAGCAAATAGTGTCGCTATGCTCTTATTTTTGGTGACAAACCTGACACACACCTCGGTTATCCAGGTACAGCAGCGCTGAACTATTGCCCGCTCCTCCGATATCATTCAGAGTAGCGCCTTCAGAGTATGACCCCATTTGGGAAGCCGAGCCGTGAGCGTAGTGACAGGTGGTGCAAACAACAATATCGTTGTTAACTGAGTTATCCAGATCGTCGGCCAAGCGCAACGAGTACGTGTACGGGCTACTGCCATCGGGAGTGAGGGCGCCGGTAAAGTCTACGGCTGCGGCAAGAGCAGCGGTGTCAGCGTCGCCATTCCAGGACATATCGATGCGGTGGGTGTATGTAGCAACATTGCCGACGAAAACGGCTGTGGATTGACCGGAACCGGAGATAACCTGGTGATAGTCGAAGTGGCAGCCGCCACAGAAAGTGCTGATGCCGGCTTGCGTGCTAGGGGTAATATCCCATGTTTCGGTGATATAACTTTTGTTTGCTTCGTCAACCTGGGGCACAAGTAACGTCTTGGTCATAGAGTTAGCCTGCTTGAGGATCCGGTAGTTGCTGTTACCATGCGGATTGTGACAGTCGGCGCAATCAAAGGTAAGGCCGTCTTGCAACGCCTCGGTTTGGCTGATACCCGAGAACTTGCCGCCCCAGACCGTGGTAACGCCCACACCCACATCGTGCTTGGAGGTTGTTGTCTCATAAGCCTGGTCGGTAAAGTCCCAGGCAGAGTTAAAGCCGCCGCCGAGCAGACCGCTTTCGTTCCCCGCTCCCCCGGGATTGTTAAACGCGTCTTCACCGGCAGGTTCGCCTACCTGGTTAGAGTCGCGGTCAACATAGCGACCGAGCGTGACGCTGGTATCCGCGCCGCTGCCGCTATCGCCGTGACAAACCAAACAGAACGTGGTGATGTCGTCTTCAAGGAGCAGTCTGGCGCAGGAGGCCGTGTGCGCTCGGTGACACCCGGCGCAAGCATCTGTGGTGGGCGTGTAGCCACCGTGCGGGCCATTGTTGGCTGAGGCCAGCCCGACCACGGCAAAGGCCAGAATCAGGGCAAGCGTTGTTATTAAAAGTAATTTCTTCATGATATAAAAATCCCTCCATATCATTTTGTTAAAAGTTTACAAACGTGCACTACAAATAAATCTACCGATTTTTCAGAAATTTCCGTGGAAACGTGAGCGAGGATTTACTTTAGCGGTAAACCCCCAGCTTCTTACAGCAGTTCTGCCTTAATGTCACTGCACTCGAATTAACCAGCGCTTGGCTGCGTGCCGGCGCAAGCGCGCAATCCGGGCGTCACGGAAAATCCCAAAGAACCTTTTTGGGTATTACAATCTATATACTTTCTTAAGATCACCTCCTTTCTTCAGCGGGGTCTCCAGAACAGTTGGCCTGAAAAGGCGTTGGCCTGAGAATTCCGGCGAATGATGGCATAAATCCTTTCTGGTTATTTGCTCAAGCCAGGTCCGTGACCTGGCGATCCTGGTTCGATAACGCAGGTCACGGACCTGCTGTGAACAAAAAGCAGACAACAACTATTTGGAAGATATCGCCATCAATCCTTTTTTTGGAGACCGCCAAAAACGCACGCCAAAATAACTATCTAACAGGTTCGTAGCAAGGTCAAAGTTGTTTTTTAACATTACATAACAACGTTAGTCAATGTTAATGAACCGTTATAAACGTATTGTTCCCGTAAATGATAGATACACTCTAATAATAAGTCACAAAAATTGGCAAAAAGTTATGCCCGGCAACCTTAAATATTCCGAGTCGAAACCAGTATAAAGCTATTGTCTCACATAGGCAAGTGACATTTGTCATATTTATTTGTGACACCTAGTACAAACTATCATCATAGCCGCCGGTTTCATTCTCGTTCCCAAACTGGAGTTTTGGAACAAGCAAAACAAGAGCTTAATACGACCAGACCTGGATGCGGTTATTTTCCCGGTCGGCAACATACAACCGGCCAAAATCGTCTATAGCAATGTCAATTGGGAAGTTGAACTCTCCGTCGCTCCGTCCAAAACCGCCAAAAACGTACAAGAAATTGGGGTTTTCTTGAGCAACCGTAAAGACCTTCACATCGTGGGCCACCGCGTCGACCACATACAGCCGGTCTTGTTTATCTACAAACGCCCCCCGGGGTAGGCTAACCCTGCTATCGCCGGGAGTCTGCCCCAGATGAAACAGGAAGTTGCCTTGGCTATCCCAAACGGAGATGCGGCCGTTGTTGCCGTCGGTCACATAAATCCGACCCTGTGAGTCGGAGACAGCCGAGTTGGGGAAGA
>JAJRVO010000244.1 GCA_024277275.1 Chloroflexota bacterium | reverse complement strand
GGGCTTCGGAGCCAATGGCTTCAGTGACCAGGGTCCAGCCTTTGGGTTCGCCGCCCGCAATCATCAGGTGTTCGCCGCCAGGGTCGTGCAAACCGTAGATGTATGGGTTTTCGCCTTTGCTTATCGCCATAGTTTTCTCCTATGAAACCTTGTCATTTGTCATTTATCATTCGTCCCTGGTGTTATTTGCCCGAACCAGGTTCCATAAGGCGCGGGTGATGACAGTTCAAAACAAATGACCAGGGACAAATGACGAATGACGCCATCATAGATGGCTCCTTTGTCAAGCCAGGATACTACCTACTTTAAGTCCTTAAACCGTTTATTTTGAGCCGCTAATTGTCGCAACAATTGGCGTGTGGCATTCTCGGTGTCTCCGGCCAGCCGGTCGACCTTACAACCGGCAGCCCGCAAAACCTGGTCAACTTTGGCCGGGATGCCTCCGGGACCGCCGACGATGGTCACTTGTTTGGCCTGTTTGGCTTCGTCAACGGAAAAGCCGATAGTCACGGGGAACTTGCCGATGTAATCGAGCGCGCCACGCAGGTCCCACTCGGCCCAATTGCCGCCCCCACGATGCCAGAGGAGCATGTAGTGTTCAATCGATTTTCCGGCAGGCGCGGCTACCGGCGCTGTCGTTGTGGGGGCGGCCATCAGGCTGCGCGCTTTAGCCAGGAGCGGATTCTTCCACTTGGGCCAGGTATCGCCGGGGCTTGGAGTCTTGATAATTTCACGGTAGCCAAAGATTTTGTCGGGAGTCAGTTTTAGCGCTTTGGCTACTTGAGCCAAAACAGAGGCGGCGGCATCCAGTTGCGGTTGGGGCGGAGGCGCGACCATAAAGTTGCCAATCAAACATACGCCGACACTGTCGCGGCTGTGTTGCCCGGCGTGGGCGGCCATAACCGTTAAAGGTTGCCCTTGATAAGCCGCCCCTTTGTCTGTAATACACAAATGGTAAGTAATACCGGGCAAGCCTTTCTTTTTTACCTGATATTGAGCAATCCGTTGTATCCCAACGGTTGCAGGGGTGGCTGTATGGTGAATTATAATGCGTTTAATAGCGTTAAGCGGCCGCTTGGCGTATCGTTTTGAGGGATGGCGGGTCAGCTTTTTGGTAACATTTTGTATCTGTACGCGGGTTGGAGACGAGGGGGCGGGTTGCGGCGTTGGGGTAGGAGCGGGCGATGCTGCCGCAGCCGGAGTTGCCGCCGCAGCCGGAGCCGGTGTAGGAACAGGTTTGGGTACGGGAGTTGGAGCAGGGGCCACCGCAACAGCCGGGTTGACCTTAATTGGGCTGACCAGTAATCCGGCGTCGCCCTGGGCGGCAAACCATGTAACCAACTCGTGAACCATGTCCCAGCGCAGTTGATAAACGCCGGGCGCATCGGGAGTTCGCAAGCGAGCCTGCAAAGTAACTCTGCCGTTAGGAGGCACATCCTGCGGCAGCGGCGTTCTAAAGTCGAGTTCGGTGGGGATCGTAACGGCTTGTCCAGCCGCATTATACCAATGGAAACCTAACCGGAAGGGCTTGTCCCCTCCTTTAACCCAGGTAGAACTGCCGGCATTGTCGATGGTAAGCAAGACATCGAGCGTTTGCCGGGCGGTGACGGCGGTAGGGGTATTGTGATTAACGTATCGCGCCCGGTAGCCGGGTGTGGCGGGTTTGGGAATAAGTTGCGGGGTTGGTTTGGGGGCCGGGGCGGGCGTTGGGGCGGGAGCGGGTTTGGGGGTAGAGGCAGGGGTTGCGGTAGGGGTAAGCTTGGGTTCAGGTTTGGGTTCGGGTTTTGGAGCGGGTTTAGGTTTCCCTACATCGGGGTCCCACTTGTAGTTTTGGGCAACGGCTTCTTTGAAATCCTGCTGAACCTCCGGTTTGCCGTCTATTGACCAGCCCAACGGGTCTATCTTCCAGCGGAACAAAATCATACACCGTATCTGTTGTTTGCCCGACTGGTTCCAGGTGTTGATCTCTTTGTAGGCGTTCTTGATCCAACCGTTGTTGCCAAAGGGCCAGGTGGGGGCGTTGGGGCCATGCCCTTCCCGGTCGCCATTGGCCTCAGTGATGTAGACCGGCAGATGGCGCATATTCTCAGGAATAATGTTCATCTGGTCTTTGTAGGTGTAGAAGTTGTAGTGATAGTTCTGAAAAGGGGGGCCCATTTTGTCTTCATTGAACACCATCTCCGGCTTGTAGCCGTGCGAGTAGGCGTGAATGGCAATGCCGTCGCAGTTTTCAGGACCAATGGCCAGCAAAATGTCGCGGAAGTATGTGATAAAATCGCCAAAGAAACCAAAGTAGGGATAGTCGCCGGGCGCGCCGGGAATCTTGTTGGCTTGATATTTGCCTTGAGGGTCGGCTTCGTACCAGGTTTGGGCGTTCCAGGGACCGATAGCGCCGACCAGCACTTTGTCGTTCTCGTGACCGGGCAAGGCTTTGACTTTTTGGCGACAGAGTTTGTAACACTCGGCGTAGCGACGAGGGGTGATGACTTCGGCCTGGTCGCTGCCCTCTTTGCGGGGTTGTTCGCGTTCAAAGTTCATTTCGTTGCCGATCAGCCAGATGTGAGCGCCTTTGGAGTCTTCGACAAAGTTAGCCACCCGCTGGGCAAAACCGGGATAGCGAGCTTCGCGGGGGATGGTGCCGTTTTGGCCGTAAGATTGGTTGAGGCGGATAATGAGGCCAATACCCTGGTTGGTAATGCCGGTGTAGTCGCCGCCGCCTCGTTCGTGGGCTTCGGAGCCAATGGCTTCAGTGACCAGGGTCCAGCCTTTGGGTTCGCC
>JAJRVO010000243.1 GCA_024277275.1 Chloroflexota bacterium | reverse complement strand
CTGCTTAACCGCGCCCCGCTTGAACTGCGCCCTGAAACAATAACCGAACCCGCTCGCCCGCTCAACTATCCATCCAAACTTTTGCCGGGGCCAGAGCAGCGCCTTTTCATCGCCGACACAGGCCACCACCGTATCCTGGAAGTACAACTTACCGACGATGGTCAGAGCGGCGAAATTCTGCGCGTTTTTGGCAGCGGCCAACCGGGTCTAAAAGATGGCCCGGCTGCCGAGGCCATGTTTCACGACCCGCACGGGATGGCCTTAACCGGCAACGCACTCTACGTGGCCGACACCGAAAACCACGCCATCCGCATCATTAACCTGGATGACAACACCGTGCTAACCGCAGCCGGCACCGGCCAAAAGGCCCATCTGGGATTTAACCTGGGCGCGCCAACCGACACCCCGTTGCGCTCACCGTGGGCGCTACTGGCGGCAGACCAGATAATTTTTATTGCTATGGCCGGTTCTCATCAAATTTGGGCTTTAGTGGAGGGCGACCAGCTTGGCCCCTTCTTTGGCAATGGCCGCGAGGCGTTGGTCGATGGGGCGGCGATGGAGTCCAGCTTTAATCAACCCAGCGATTTGACGCTGGGCTTTGGTCACATTTTTGTGGCCGACTCCGAAGCCGGCGCCATCCGGGCTATCTCGCTGCGAGAAGACCCAAAAGTAATGACCCTGATTGGACAGGGTCTCTTTGAATTTGGCGATGTTGACGGCGTGGGTGGAATGGTGCGTCTACAGCATCCCACCGGCCTGACCTTTGCCGATGGCCTGGTTTACATTGCCGACAGCTACAACCACAAAATCAAAACCCTGGACCCGGCCAAAGGGCAGGTGAAAACCCTGATTGGTAGCGGTCAGCCCGGTCACGCCGACGGCCCTTTTGCCGAGGCCGAGATGTTTGAACCCGAAGGCGTGGTTGCTGTCGAGGGTCGCCTCTACATTGCCGACACCAACAATCACCTGATTCGCGTGGCCGATTTGGAAACAGGCGCTCTGCATACGCTGACGCTACACGGCCTGGAACGCCTTCAATCGACGCCTTTGGCGGACGAGGCACGCCAGGGATTTATCCTGACTTCACAAACCGTCGCGCCGGGAGAGATTGAATTTATGCTTGACATTACGCTTCCATCCGGCTACAAACTCAACGCCGACGCCCCCCAAACTCTGCGTCAGATAATCAACGGCCACAGTGTCGATCACATTTTTGACCCTGCCGAGACCCCAACCTTTACCGTGGATATTACAGCAGATTGCGACCTCACGTTGGACTTAACGCTTTACTACTGCCAAACATCAGAAGAACGTCTTTGTATGATCCACGATACGCGTCTTACCCTGCCCTTAATCGTGACCGATGATGGTTCGTCAAGCATTCGAGCGCTATATAATGCGCCGTTATAGGGCAAGGGCCTGGGAACTTTGCTTGGAAAATAATTGTGAATTGTGAATAGCCAATTGTGAATTGTGAACGAAAAATTTTTTGCTATCCTTTCGTTCATCATTCACCATTCATAACTCATTATTCACAATTATTGGCAATTTTTTATCGACGGCAAAACCTAAGGCGCTAAAACTCTAAATTAGCAGCATCCCCCCTAACACAATCAAAGCAACATACAACATTCGCTCAAAACGATACATTGGAATGTGTCGATTGAGCTTGCCGCCCAGAAAAATGGCTACAAGGACAAGGGGCAAAGCCAGAGCATAAAATTGCACAACCTGAAAAGTCAAAAAACCGGCCAGTCCGTGGCCGATTAAAATGAGTCCGCCGGTAGGCACAAAGTAACCTTGCAGCGTGGCTCGAAAATGAACGGGTGACCAGCGGCGCAGCGTACCGTAGATAACTACCGGCAGGCCATTAATGTTGTAAGCCCCGCCCAAAATACCGGCCACAAAACCAAAACCATAGGCCCATTTTGGTTGATGGAGTGAAAACAAAACAGGCTGAACCAGGTTGTACAGGCTGAATAAAATAACCAATAACCCCAAAACTCCCTTAACCATATCTTCCGGCGCTGTTTTTAAAACCACAATCCCGAACGGGATTCCAACCAGCGAAGCCAGAATCAATCGCCAGGCAGCTTTTAAATCGATACTGCGCCAACTTCCCCCGACGATAATGAGGGCGATACTGGTACTGATGAGGGCAACCAACGGAGCGGCCATCTTTACGTCAATAATTAGAGCCAGCAAGGGCATAGCAATCAACGCATCGCCAAAACCAAAGGTAGAGCGGGTCAGGGTCGAAATAAAAAGGATGAACAAAACCAACAAAGTCAGCGTAAGCGGGGCCATTAAGCCACTCCGGTATCTTTAATTTAGATGCAGGATTTGTTAACCTATGCCTGCCAAACGATTATCTTAGCAAACTTAGCAGGACAAGCAAACCAAACCCGCCAATGATAACCCCTGAAAGGCGGTTGACCCACCGCAATCCGCGAGCATCAACCCTGGCTCTAAACAAACTCACACCGCCGCTTAACGCCAGCCACCATAACGCCGAGCCAATGAAAACGCCGAAAACCAATATAGTGGCGGCCAAGTAGTCCCCGCCGGCGCCGACCAGACCCAACCCGGCAAAGATAGCCATAAAAGAGAGAATTGTTGCCGGGTTGGTCAGTGTCAGGAAAAAAGTTGAGGCATAAGCCCCAATAAGGCCGTTACTTTTGGCTAAAGCCGCTTGTGAGGCAGGCTGGGCCAAAAGTGTTTTTAGCCCCAAATAACAAAGAAACGCGCCGCCAAACAATGTTAACCAAAGCTGCTGCTCCAGCAAAAAGGCCGAAATAAAGGTCAAGCCAAATCCGGCTATGCAGCCGTAAACGGCGTCGGCTGTTGCTGCGCCCAAGCCAGAAAGCAAACCGGTAGTGCGCCCCTGAGCCAGAGTGCGCCGGATACATAACACGCCAATTGGCCCAACAGGCGCGGCGATTGAAAAGCCAATAACAAATCCTTTAAAGAGAAGGGATAGGTCCATTTAGTTATTATCTCCGTTATTTGTTTTGTTCTAAAATATATACGGGCGTAAATAAGCCTACGGTTTTTAGTACCTTAGCAGTTGAATCCTTGTCTTTTGGGCAAGAAAATTTTGTAAAATTGGGGAGTAGGGAGTAGGCAGTAAGGAGTAAGGATTTTTCCCCTACTTCCTACTCCCTACTTCTTACTTCCCGCCTGTTTGGTTCTGGCTTGTCCAGGTTAGGAGTAAAAAAGTGTACTTTTTCACTCATAAACTAAGCAACTTACCACGTTAAACTATTCGGGTTTGCCTAGATACACAATCAATGCTATATTATCAAACAATAGTTTATAAGGTTTTTTTGATAATGTAAATAACAAAATAAAAGTATTTGCGCTGGTTTTTTTCACATTAAAAGTTAAAATAAAAAATGACCTTAGATAATAAAAAACTTCTTGATAATGTGGGTTGGCAACTGCTTACCGCATTGCAAAATGATGCTCGGCTATCCTTTGCCGAGCTTGGACGGCAGGTTGGCCTCTCTTTGCCTGCGGTAGCCGAACGGGTGCGGCGGATGGAGGAAGCAGGTATAATTAGCGGATATCGGACCGAAGTAGGAGTCGACAAAATTGGCTTAACGGTTATGGCCTTTATCCGAATTAGCACAAGCGGAGAGAAATACCCGGCCGTTATTTCGTTAGCCGACCAACTGCCCGAAGTGATAGAGTGTCATCATCTAACGGGCGACGACTCCTTTATTATGAAGGTGGTGGTATCATCCATTGTGCACCTGGAAACACTCATCACGCGTCTTAGCGCCCATGGTCAAACCACTACCTCAATTGTACTCTCTTCTCCGGTGACAAAGCGAGTGTTTGCCAGAGAATCGGTTAAACCGGAGGAGGGGCAAAGTACATAGACACTCCTTTTTTGCCAATCAAAGGCCACAGTAGTATAATTTCTTGTCTATCTTTTATATAAAACAGAGGTTTTAAGATTATGCCTAAAAGAACATATCAACCCAAACGTCGTCGCCGGGCCAGAGTACACGGTTTTAGAGCGCGGATGGCGACTAAAGGAGGGCAGAATGTGCTCAAAGCGCGGCGTGCCCGTGGACGCAAGGTACTAACCGTGCAGCGACTGCACCCCAAACGTACAAATTGGAATGCTGACTGAAGAACAGAGAGCTTATTTGGTACAAAACATATTACGTACTAATAGCGTTTTGTACCAAACAAGCTCCTGCTTGCGTTTATGAAGCAAAAATACCGATTACGCCGCAACAGCGATTTTCAGCGAGTACGGCACATTGGTAAATCTTATGCCAGCCCTATTATGGTGCTGGCATTTCTACGAAACGAGTTAGAACACAGTCGCTTTGGATTTGTTGTTAACAAACGATTAGGCAAAGCCGTAAGACGCAATAAAATAAAACGCCGTATGAGGGAAGCGACTCGACTGGAAATATTACAAATAAAGCCTGGATTTGACATAGTTTTGATCGCCCGAAAACGCATTGACCAAGCTACTTATGCAGAAATTTCACAATCGTTGAAACGCTTACTACAAAAGGCTGATTTATTATAAGCGCATAAGCGGCTGGAGTTGGTCCGGTGAAGTATTTAGCTTTAGGATTGATTCGATTTTACCAAAAGTTAATATCGCCAGCTTTACCTTCTACTTGTAGATTTCACCCAAGCTGTTCCCATTATGGCTATGAGGCCATACAAAAGTACGGATGTTTTAAAGGGGGATGGATGGCAATTAAACGAATAGGGCGGTGCCATCCTTTTCATTCCGGCGGGTATGATCCTGTTCCCTAGAGTGCGGAGCGCTGCAAAGCGATTTCAGGTTTGTTTAGGTTTTAGGAGGCTGTAAATACATTGCGTGTGAATATTAAAAAACTACTACCCCTGTTAGCTATTTTGGGGGTTATTTTCTTACTGGTTGTAAATCAAACAGCCACGGCTGCTCCACCTGATACCCCGGATAAAGTCATTGACCACATTGCCAAAAAAGCAGGGGTGACGCTGGAAAAAGTATCCAGCGTCGAATCGATTCCACTGGGGCAGGTTGTCAGTTACACAGTCACCATAAAAAACGATAACTCAAAACCTATCGATTTCACCTTGACCGATGAGCTACCCGCAGTGCCCGAGGGATTAGCCCTGCAAAAGAAATCGATATCGGCCACCGTTGGGGCCGCTGAAGCCGGCGAGAACACGCTAATTTGGATGGGCAACCTGGCTTCGGGCGAAGAGGCGACGATAATTTACAACGCAATTCCGCCTACTACTTCAACGCCCAACCAAACTTTGGAAAATATAGCAGTTCTTAAATTTGGAGAAACCACGTTACAAGCTGCCGCAACCGTTACCACCCAACCTCCTAATCTGGGTTGGTGGGGTTCTTTTGTAAATTTTATCGCCGTGGCCCTGATATTTCTTGACCAGGCTTTAGAAGCGGCGCACATCCCCTATGCCTTTGGTTTTGCCATTATTCTCTTTACCCTAACCATACGAGCGGCAACTTTTCCGTTAAATATGCAGCAAATCAAATCGTCCAAGGCGATGCAAGAGCTGCAACCAAAACTAAAAGTGCTGCAAGAAAAGTATAAAAATGATCGGGAGAAGCTGGCTCAAGAACAGATGACTCTTTACAAAGAGCATGGCGTAAATCCGCTGGGGGGGTGTTTGCCTATGCTTGTGCAGATGCCCATTTGGATTGCCCTATACCGAAGTCTAATCCAACTGTCCAGCCAGGGTCTACTGAGCGAGCCGTTTTTTTGGATTCCCAATCTGGCCGGTCCCGTATCAACCTGGGGTGGCGGCATCGATTGGTTGTGGCCTTTTCCCCCTGCTGTGGGTTGGCCACATGCTATAGCCTACCTGGTTATGCCGGTGTTGCTGGTCGTTTCTCAACTCTATATGCAAAAACTTATGTCCCCGCCCTCTACCGACCCCCAACAAGTCCAAATGCAAAGCATTATGAAATTTATGCCATTAATGTTTGGGTATTTTGCCCTAATTGTACCTTCTGGGCTAACCCTTTATTGGTTTACCAGTAATATTTTAGGGGTAGCCCAGCATTACTTTACAAAAACTCAATTGGATAAGACGCCGTCCGTCGGCAAATCGCCGGGTAAATCTGCCAGTATTCCGGTTTCGGCCAATCCGGTTCCGGTCACCCCGATTCCGGGCAACTCGCCGGCGCCTGTCGATCCAGATTTAGAGGGAGAGAAAAAGAGTAAACAACGTAAACATGTCAAATCAAAACGAAAGTCTAAACGTAAGCGCTAAAACCGTAGATGAAGCTATAGAGCAGGGGTTAAACCAATTAGGTTTAACTCGTGACGAAGTTGATGTTGAAATTATTAACGAAGGCAAACGCACTCTTTTCGGACTCAAATCTGGAGAGGCTATTGTGCGTCTCACGCCCAAAGGCCAGACGGCAACAAGTCCATCTGAAGCTGATCCTTTGCCAACCGATGAAGCGGTTTCTCAAGAACCGGCTCCTTCTGAACCGGATGAGCTAGATTCTTCTGAACCTGATGAATCAGCCGAAGAGACCCTGCCCGTTGAAGCGCAAGTCTCTGAAGAAGACGACCCAAGCCAAATTGCAGAGATTGGGAAAGAGTACTTGGGCGGCCTGTTAGAGCGGATGGGGATAAAAGCTACTATTACCACCCGCGTTGCGCCAGACCTGGTTGAACCTGACGAGTCTCCCCCCTTAGTGTTAGATATTACGGGTAGAGACCTGGGTATTTTAATTGGTCGCCGCAATGAAACCTTGCAGGCGCTGCAATACATGGTGCGGCTAATGGTCAACAAAGAAATGGGCAGTTGGCAAAGAATAGTGGTTGATGTTGAGTCTTACCGCTCTCGCCGCCGGCACTCTCTGCATCAAATGGCCAAAAGAATGGCCGAACGCGCTGTGGCTAATGGCGAAAGGGTTGTATTAGAGGCAATGCCGGCCTACGAACGACGACTCATTCACATTGCATTAAGAGATCACCCCGCTGTATTTACCAGAAGTATCGGTCACGACAAAAACCGCAAAGTAACTATTATTCCAAAATAATATTACCAGTAATCGGTAATCGGTGAGCAGCAATCAAATACTGTAAATTACTGCTCACTGATTACTGGTTACCAATAACTGGCCAATCAACTTGTGCAAACTAATAAAACTTACCTGTTAGTTGGGCATGTCACCAAAGATTTACTGCCCAATAACAGCTTTACTATTGGCGGCACTGTCACCTACGCTTCGGTAATTGCCAAAAACCTGGGATGGCAGCCTGTTATTGTGACTACTGCCGGGCCAAGTTTTATGCCCCCCTCTTATCTGGCCGGCATCGACTGGCGTATTTTGCCCTCTCCCCAAACATCAACCTTTCGTAACGAGTACGACTCAGAAGGTCATCGGCGACAAACGCTTGGTCCCATTGCTCAAGCCATTGCGGCGACAGATATTCCGAACGATTGCCGGCAGGCTTCTCTGGTTCATTTATGCCCTTTGACCCAGGAATTGGAACCTTCAATCACCGCAGTTTTCGATAATTCGCTATTGGTGGCCACACCCCAGGGCTGGATGCGACAATGGGACGAACAGGGCGTTGTTTCGCTTGGAAAGTGGCGGGGAGCCGATGAGGTACTGCCCAAATTACAAGCCGTTGTAATCAGCCTTGAGGATGTCAACGGTAACTGGACAATTGCCGAGAATTGGGCCGCACAAACTACCATTCTAATAGTGACTCAGGGTCAAAATGGATGCACTATTTTTTACCGGGGAAAAAGGTGTGATGTTCCTCCCCGGCCCGCTCAACCGGTTGACCCCACAGGGGCAGGCGATGTGTTTGCGGCCGCATTTTTTATTCGATATCGTGAAACCGGCAATTTATGGCAGGCTGCTCGCTTTGCCAATGTTACCGCTTCAATGGCCATAGAACAATCCGGCCCGGCAGGCGCCCCCAATCGTGACGAAATTGAAGCCTATATTGCCCGGAATCCAATGTAAGAATGTTGGTAACTGTCTCCAAACACCCCCACTGCTTGTTTGTCATCCTATGGCATGTTACAATACGCTGACAATGACTGATCAATCCGCATTTATCTATACCATTACAAATCAAAAAGGAGGGGTGGGTAAAACCACT
>JAJRVO010000242.1 GCA_024277275.1 Chloroflexota bacterium | reverse complement strand
GTGTTTCTTAAAGACCGCAGAGGTTTTTTGCGAGATATTTTTAAGCGAATTTGCCTCGATTATGACCCTGACTTACAGTTAAAATGGGCTTTAGAAACCTCTGCGGTCTGGTCTACACGATTTAAGAAACACCTTCTTAGAACTGAACAGCCCTGTTTCTATGCCCGTAATGCGTAATTCGTAATGCGTAATGACTGCTATAGGGCCAAATTGTTACATTTTACGCGTTACGAATTTTATAGGCCAAGTGTTAATCTAACTTTCCACGTTTCTAAACCATGCCGACAAAGGGCTTTTTGGGGGTTGATAACTAACATTATTGGCTTAAAAATGTTATAATCTTTCTTGATCCCAACTCTGGTTTTTCAAATGGAGGCGTTGTTTGATGATGAAGAAATTAGCCGCAATTGTCATCGTTTTTGCATTGTTATTGATTTTATCGCCTGTTTACGCCCAAGAAGAGACTCCGCCCGCCGACTCGCCGGCTTCCGAGGAAGTTCCTCCTACCGAAGAAGCGCAACCTGATCAGGAAGCCGCCGAAGAAACGCCAACTCCGGAAGGAGAGACTCCTGTCGAAACGGACGCCGCCGTTGTAACGGACGCCGCCGTTATAACGGAGACGGTCGTTATAACGGAGACAGTCGTTATAACGGAGACAGCCGATGTAACAGAAACTGCCGTTGTAACGCCCCTTTCATCAGAGGATTTCCTGGTCAACATATCCCTCCCGGATGAGATAGTTTGCGACCTTGATGTGATTGTGCAGCGAGATGATTGGCTATCTAAACTATCCGAGAAGTTTTATGGCGATGTACTGGCCTTTCCGGCTATTTTTGCGGCCACCAACGCCAAATTTACCAAAGATAATACCTATGCCTTTATTGAGGACCCCGATTTGATTGAACCCGGCTGGAAACTGTGCATGGTTGGGGTAGCAGTCGCCGAGCAAATTTTAGGGTTTGACCTGGAATCGGCGCCGCTGGGTGATGATACGCCTCAAAACTTGGATGGCGCGATTAAGGTTGGCGCTGCTTATGCTTTAACGGGACCTCTGGCCGGACAGGGCCAATCCATTCGCAATGGTATTGCGATGGCAGCAAAAGAGGTCAATGACAGCGCATTTTTGGGCGCGGGAGTTTTAGAGATTATTTGGGAAGACACGGCTGGTGATAAGGGTCAAGCTATCAATGTTTTTAACAAGTTGATCAATGAGGACCAGGCAGTTGCTATCTTTGGCCCAACATTGTCGCGGTCTGCCTTTGTTGCCGCGCCATTGGCGCAGCAAGCGAGCGTGCCGGTTATCGGTACTTCTAACACTGCCGACGGCATTACTGATATCGGCAATTATATTTTTAGAACCAACTTGTCGGAACGCGCAATTATCCGCCATACTATTGAGCGCGTCAAAGCATTATATAACCTGGAAAAAGCGATAGTGATTTATGACAACAACGATCCCTTCACTAAATCTAATCTTAATGTCTTTGAGCAAATATTATCGGAGCAAGGGATTGAGGTTGTAGCAACTGTTGCGCTTACCAACAACAATACCGACGTTGCAGCTCAACTGGGGGAATTTCAGTCTCTTGATCCCGATGCAATTGTGTTGAATGTATTAGGCTCGGAGGCAGCCGGCATAATCCTACAGGCTCGCCAGTTGGGAATTTCTGAGGAGATTCGATTTATTGGGGGGAGTAGTTTTAACTCGTCTGCCTTTTTTGAACTGGGCGACACGGTAATCAATGGCGCTATCTCTGGCGCAGCCTGGAATGTAAACATTGTTTCCGGGAGTAATCGCCAATTTGTGGCCGATTATGAAGCTGAATATGGGAGTCGCCCCGATCAATTTGCAGCGCAATCTTACACGGCAGTGTGGGCGTTGGCCACAGCCTTGCGCAACGCCGACTCAACCGACCGGGCCGCGATACGCGACGCTCTGGATGCGATGGATTTAATTGAGTCGCCGCTTGGCCTTTTTACCTTTAATGATGACCGTACCCCCAATCATTTGCCAATAATCCAGGCAGCGGACAATGGCGCTTTTGTGGTGATTCAGTAAGTGAAAAAACACTGTTTTACAGTACCCTTATCCTATTGAGTTTGTAATGCTTTGGCTTTATCCTAAATTTATATCTAATTTAGTTTTTTTGTGTTCTTTTTAATGAAAGGAGATATTATTATGTTATTTCTTCCGCGTGAAGAAGGTCAAGGTTTGGTAGAGTATGCTTTAATCTTGGTATTGGTTGCTATTGTTGTTATCGCTATTTTGCTCTTGCTTGGGCCGGTAGTTGGTAACGTATTTAGCAATATTGTTGGCGCTCTCTAATTTATATTTTTTAGTAGCAGTAGTTTTAACTTCAAAAACCTCACCAACATTGGTGGGGTTTTTCTTTTTAGCGGCAGAAACTTACTCTTCAAATGGAATGACTTGTTGGGTTAGATACCTGGGATAGTAGGCAAAAATCACATCATAGGCGGCCTGCTTGCCGGGGGACAGGGTGGGGGGATTAACGTAGGTAAAACCTACATTAATTACATCTCCATCGCGTCCGTAAATAATGGCGGCTACTTTGGCGCGTTTGGCTGTACTACTCCCCACGTTTTCAATGACGCCTTTGATATGGAAAAAGCCGGCATCGTCCTCAAATCGTTTTAATTCAACAACAGAGAATTGGGCGCTTTGTTGCGGAGGCACAGAACGCGCTATAGCCCGGAGGCTGTATGAAGCAAAACCCGGCGGGCGAGTTAGAGTAATGTGAAAGGGGGATTTTTGGCTGGGGGGGATAACTTTGAGCAAGGTTTCGCCATTGGCTGTGCCAATTACGGTTCCGGCGGCATTGTAAAATGTAACGGTGATATCGGTTTGACCAACATCAAGATTAGAGTCGTTACGCACTTCGCCGACAAGGGTCAAGGTGTTAAAGTCGTCGGTAAAGTTGTTGTTGCTCACCAGGCCAAGTAATACCGCATCGGGCGGCAGGGCGGTGGGAGCGGCTACAATGCTGGCGGGTGAAACCTCAGGGTGGCCGCTTGAGTTGTTGCTTGCCAGAGTGTCATCGGCAAATGTGTTGGCCTTAACTTGAGCCAAAACAATCTCCTGGTCGGTCTCTAACTGAGTCAAGCGATAGCTGTATGTCATACCGGGGCGTAGTCGCTTGTCTACAAAAGCGGGTTGGGTGGTACGCGCTCTGTAAACATATACCCCATATCCGCTGCCCATATCGCTATAGATGTGATATTGGAGCGCTTTTTCTACCGGCGACCAACTTAAGGCCACGCTTCCATTGGTCAGGGGGACAGCGTCTATCGACCCAACTGTGCCGGCGACCGCCGGGTCGGGGTGGATTGGTTGAGCGGCGGAAGTATTTGTCGTGGATGACGTTGAGGCCATTGCTGCGACTGTTTCTTTAATTATTGGTGGTGTTGGGCTGATTGTTGGTGCGGGTGTGGGCGTGGGTAAAGGGGTAGGCGTGCGGGTTGCGGTCTTGGTAGGTTTGGGCGTGCGCGTTGGAAGTCTGGTTGATGTGGCCGTTGGTTGCGGGGTTTTGGTAGGAGTCTGTGTAGGGCGTGGCGTTTGGGTTGGCGTGCGGGTTACGGTTTTGGTAGGTTTAGGCGTATTGGTAGGCGTTTGGGTTGGCGTGGTTGTGGGGCGTGGGGTTTTGGTATAAGTTTGGGTAGGACGAGGGGTTTTGGTGGGCGTGCGGGTTGCGGTTTTGGTAGGTTTGGGCGTATTGGTCGGCGTCCGGGTTGGCGTATTGGTAGGACGCGGGGTTTTTGTGGCGGTAGGCATTTTGGTTGGCGTAGCCGTAGGGAGCGGAGTATTGGTAGAAGTTGCAGTTGGATTGGGGGTGCGGGTCGGCGTATTTGTAGCGGTATCGATAGGTTTGGGCGTAGGGGTGTTGGTATCGGTTGCCTGTATTTGGGCAACAGCAACCTGTTCTGTAGTCTCGGCCGGCATCTTGGTAGGGGTGACTGATGGTAGCGATGTTGAGTTTGTATCATCACCCGGAGGAGGAACAGGAGGGATATTGACTGAGGGAATAACAACAGGCATCGGTGTGTTTTTAGCGTTGCTTTGTTCAACTGTGTTTGTTGGAGCAGGGAGTTTGGCGGGTGACGGCGTAAAAGCAAAGGTGGGTTGATAGACAACAACAGGCGCGCCGGCCGGCGCGTCTGCTATAGGCTCAGGCGTAGATTGAGCCGGGAACAAGGAATTATTGGTGAGCAGGAAGAAACCCAGAACACAAAAAACTGTGAAATTAAGAAGAAGTAAATATAGTAAAAATAGAATTTGCCACGGCTTCCAGTTCCTCATTTTTCTATCTTTAACGAACCTTGGTGAAGATTACTTCAAACGAATAGTGGTAGAGTGAATTAGCTACCCCGTTGTCCGTTTCGGCGCACATCTCGTTGCGCGGGATATCGGGGCTAATTGGCCCGATAACTTCGCTAAGGCCATCAAGTACCTCAATATAGTAGGAGCCTTTGAACATCGCAAAATCGGTCAGGCCGGGGTCTTCTATCTTTGTGCCGGTAGTCAAAATGGCCTCGCCGCCATTGCCGCCTCTCCATGAAACCCTCATTTTTATCCCAGGGATACCGCTACCCGCCTGGTCGCGCACGTAGGCAAAAATATGGTGCTTGCCTGCATTCTCGCAGGGGGTTAATTGCCGAACGGTTCCAACATAATCAAATGCCGGGGTGGGGGTGTCGGTAGGAATCGGTACTCTAGTTGCCCTAATAGGCGTTTTGGTGGGGATAGGAGTAGCGGAGGGGATTTCGGTTGGTGTAGGGGTTAGCGTAACAGAAGGGGTCCAGGTAGGAACAGTTGTACCCAGAGGTGTTGCGGGCGGTGACCCGGTAGGGGTAGGGGTAAATGTAGGATACGGAGTGCGCGTGGCCGGAGCTTGAGCCAACACAATCGGAAATCCCCCTGAAGATTGAATAGCCAGTAGCCACACCAGGCCCCCCAGTACAACCATATTGACCAGGGTCAAAAGAGAGATAAGCACCGTCCATTGCTGGTCAGTAATGGTCGCAACTTCACTTTTGAGCCTATTCATGATCAGGCTAACGCCTTATTATTCCTCTCTTTAGCCCTCTCTTAAACGTGCAAATGTACTCAAAAGAGTCGCCTGTAGCGCGGGGGGTGTTTCATCCTTCCCGTTATCACACGTGCGCTATAATGTCATTACCAGGGCTTATAAACTTGTTGATTTTAGCTAAATGGCGGGGATGGGTTGCTAGCGTCCTTTTCGTCTGCTCTACTTAAGATAAAGCTTTTGATTTAGACCCCATCCCCGCCATAGCCTACAAAGTTTAAAAGGTTAACTTTTTGGGAGTTAAAGAGAAGAGTTTACTAACTCCCGTTAACCCAAACAAATACCCGATTGCTGTAGCTACATGTGCATTGTTAAAGACTACCACTATCTGTAGTGGTAGTCAATTAATAACTACAATATCTGGGCATCTATTTCAATTCCAACTTGACATATTCATTATATCACCCCTCAAACATTATGGCAAGTAGGAAATAAGGGTACACCCCTTTGTATTTGGGGCAAGCGTTAGCTCAATGTTCTTCTAAACCGCAGTAGCGACCGTACCCTGGGCATAGCAATGGTAAAGGCCCAGTATAACGCGGGTCGAACCGGATAATCAAATGCGCCCAACCCTTGCACTGCTTGCCCGCCAAAACCTTGCTTAAAACGGTAAACGCCCCACATACTATCGTCCTTATCAAAAGTGTCGGGTGCGCCCCACATATCGTAATGGGTGCAGCCCGTTGCTTTGGCTTGACACATAGCCTGCCATTGCAGCAGGTGATTAGGCATAAGTTTACGGTGTTGCCCGGTGGATGCGCCGTACATATACCAGGCCCTTTGCCCAAAAACAAAAAGAATCAACCCGGCCACTGCCTTGCCATTTACCGAAGCCAGCAGTATTTTGGCGCGACCAGCCTTTAGAAATTCTCGCCACACGTCCCGATAGTAGTCCGCCGGTCGAATCAAAAATCCATCCCGGGCTGCGGTTTCGGTGTACATTTGGTAAAAGGTTGACAAGTCTGCCTCGCCGCCGGAGCGGACTTCGACCCCTTTTCGCTCGGCCAGCCGAATATTATAGCGCCATTTGCTTTTCATGCGGGCCAGTAAATCGCCCGGTTCCCCGGCTAAATCAACAACAACCGTGTTGCGAAATTGAATCTGCTCCGGCGAGAATCGCCAGCCGCGCCGGTTAAGCAGATTTAAAATAGCCTGACCCGTTGCTTCAAGAGGTTGTCCGGCCTGGGGTTCGCCGTATTGATGGGGAATGTCGGGGTCTATCTTGATAAAGAGCGCCCCGTTTTTTCTGGCGTAGGTTTCCAAATCGGCCAAAACTTGAGCAGCCAGGGCCGTATCGGCATAATCCAGAGCCGGTCCTTTGCTGACGTAAAGAACCCGCCACGGCGTGCGGGGAATGGGTCGAGCCAAAATTTGCGCCGCTGCCATTGGCTGGGCCGCAGCTATTGGCTGGGTCGCAGCTACCTGCGTGCCGGTCTTGACCCACAGCAAGCGCGTTGCCGTCCAACCCCAACGACTTTTAAAGTCGCCCCAATCCCAGCTTTGCAGGGCGTGG
>JAJRVO010000241.1 GCA_024277275.1 Chloroflexota bacterium | reverse complement strand
TCAAATTGAGACAGGCTGGTAGACATCAACAAAGCGGCAGAGACGCCTTTGCCGGAAACGTCGCCAACGGTCAACGCGTAACGCCCTTCACCTTCGCCGGCCCCATCGCCAGACTCAAGCGGCGCTTTAGCTGGCGGAAAGGCGTGATAATCATAAAAATCGCCGCCGACTTCGCGGGCCGGGTTGCTGTAACAAATCACGTCCAGGCAAGCCCAGCCGGGTTTTACCGGCGGCAGGAGGTTCCGCTGGATATCCTCGGCAATGGACAACTCGCGCTCAATGGCGGTTAAACGCAACCGTTCCTGTTCGGCCTGTTTCTTGGCTGTAATGTCGCGGATAATGCCCTGATAGCTTAGTATTGCGCCATCGTCCGCCCGTCTGGCTGCGGCTGTAACCAGGCAATCTATTTCAGCGCCATCTTTTTTACGAAGCTTTACCTCAAAATCTTTAACCACACCCTGTTGAGCCATGGCCCGCTGAAATCTGCGGCGGTCTGTTGGGTTAACGTACAAATCCCGGGTATTCAGGTTTTTTGCCTCTTGCCTGGTATAACCAAATATCTCCAAACCTATCGGGTTAAAATCTATAATTTGACCGTCGGCGGCGGTGATAAAAATAGTGTCGCGGGAGTCTTCAAAAAGCGCGCGGTACTTTAGCTCGCTGGATTGCAGGTCGGCATAAAGTAAAGCGTTTTCAATAGAGATTGCCGCCTGCGACGATAACAAATTTAATACGTGCAATCTGTCTTCGGTGAACGCGCCGGCGCTCAGGTTATTTTCAAGGTAAAGAATGCCGGTCAACCGGCCCTGGTTGATAAGCGGCATACAGAGGATGGATTTGGGCCGGCGTTGGGCCACATAAGGGTCCGAGGTAAAAACGCCTTGATTTGCCGCGTCGTTTAAAACCACATTGTCTCTGGTTCTGAACACGTAGTTAATGATAGTTGCCGGCAATAGTGGCGTTTGGCCGCGGGCGGCAACGGTTAGGGCGGTGGGTTGGAGAAGCGTCGCGTCGTCTTGCTCCACGCTGCCGGTTGCTTCAATAGATAGTTGCCCCTTTTTCTTTAAAATAAGATACCCTTTTTGCGCCCCACCGTTCTCAATGACAATTTTCATCAATGTCTTGAGTAATTTGTCTTTTTCAATCTGGCCTGAGATGCTTTGTAAGGCTTTAACCACGCTGGTAAAATCCAGCTCGGTGGATTTGCGTAGCTGGCTGCCCAGGGTGGGCGTAGTTGTAACCCTGGCGGTTGCATCTTGTTCCCCGGTTAAGGCAAATGGCGGCGCCGCACTTGCCCCTAACCAGTCGCGTAGCTGCGGAAAGCGGCGCTCTAAATTTTTAACTTTAGCCAAAGCGCCCCAACGCAAATAGTCGTAATGCGCGTCGCGCAGATACACCAGGGCCACTTTAGATTGCCCCTTGGTCAAATAAAATTGACCCGCCAGCTCATTAGCTAAAGCCTGGTCATTACGATATTCATTTTGCTTGGCCAGATTAATGGCTTGCCGGTAATGATCCCCGGCTTTTTGATTGCGACCCAATACCCGGCATCGCTCGGCTTCAACCAGGCAGTATTTGTGCAGATAGTTGGCCGGGGCATGGTTGGCCCACTTTTTCATTTTTTTCTGATTGGCGCCAACTTTTTTGAGAATTTGCTTTTGCTTAGTTCGCTCGGTTTTGGTTACATTGCGGGCCGGAGTTTGCGGATACAGAGCCAGCCGGGTCAACGAGTCGTAAAAGTAAAATAGGGGAACATCCATTGTCCCTATCAGGCTGTCTAAATTTTTCTCTGCCGCGCTTGCGTTTTCTATGGCTTGGGGGTACGCCTGAAACAGGTAACAAAGGATTAGTTTTTGGATGTTAAATGCAGTAATGCCGGTAATATCATTTGCTTCGCGGAAAACCGGAAGTATCTTTTCCTCGTCATAAACTTCGCCAATTAACAGGTGAGGGTTTTTGACTTTTCCCATCAGGTTTAAGACGGTTTGCCAGTAAAGTTTATGGTAATTTAGATAGGTCTCTTGCTTAAGTTGAATAATTACCTCGCAGTACGAGGCCATCTCTTCTTCTACTTTAGCCAGATTATGACCAATAAAATATGATTGGAACATGGCAGTATACGGCCCCAGGACGGCAAACTCTAAATCGCCCGCCTCCAGGCCGCTTTGATAAGCCGCGCGCAGGGGGGGCAGGGTTTCCTGGGCATGGTCTTTCCAATGCTTAATAAAACCGCTGTCAATCACCAATACCCTGGCTTCAAACTCTTTAGCTTCAAATTGTTCTACCAGGCGCAAAGCAAGCTGACCAAATTGATAACCGTTCTCAATATCGCCAATGGCTCCGCAAAGAATAAGGCCATACCCAACATAGGCCGTGGCAGATTCAGCAGAATTACCATACTTGAGCGATAGATTAACCATTTTGGCAACCAACAGCGGGAGCAAATTGGGGGCGGCCATATAAGCGGACGTTGATGCTTTTGCCAGGATGCGCATGGCGGCCAGGTTGTGAGGGTCGGTCATTGTGGGCAGGTCGGCCAAGTTTTCGGGCCGCTTGCCAAACAAAGCGGCTCTGGTTCTTAACAAAGCCAGCACGCTATGAACCAAACCCGGTTTCCCGGGAAAACGCACGCCCAATAACTTTAAAACGGACAGGGCGGTATTTACAGCCTCCATCGGTTTGTTTTGGGCTTGATAGGCGTGAATCTTGACCTCGTAGACCTTTGCCTTATCCAGCAAAGCTTTGGCCTGTTGCAAAACTTCGCCGGTCAGGGTTTCCATCACCGCAATGTCGCCGCCTAAATAGGCCGCTTCCGCCGCTTCTACATGCAGGTCCAAAGCCAGGTTATACTGTTTTTGCCAGATATCCGCCTTACTTTGCCCCAACAAATCTATGCCGGTTTTTAGATAATTTAGAGCCGGTTCATAGGCCACCGACGATTTGGCCTTTTTACCCGCCGTCAAATTTAAGCGGGCTACTTGCAGAGCAGCCTCATCTGTCCCCGGTTGGGTATGGTTAAACTCAAAGCCTAAATTAAGCTGATTAACAATATCAAATATCTTTTGCTCGCGCTCATCTTCCGGGGTGTGCTGTAACAGAAGATGCCCCACTTGCCAATGAATAGCTTGCTTATGGGCCGCAGGAATGAGCGAATAAGCCGCTTGCTGAATGCGGTCATGGGTAAATTTGTATTCCGGCGTTATTTCACCGGCTAAATCCGGCACGTCCTGGTCCGCTACCTTGCAGGTATCGCTGAGGGGCAAGATTAATCCGGCGACAATTGCTTCCCACAAATCGGCTGCCGTTTCCGGCGGCGATTTTTCATGAACAACAGCCAGGATGTCAAGTTTAAATTGATTGCCGATGCATGCCGCCAGCTTAAGCGCCTGCCGCGTTTGCGGCTCTAGTCCCTGCACTTTGCGGGCCATCAACTCAACAACGTTATCGGTGATGTCTTGCGCCCGAATTTGAGCCAGGTCCCACTGCCATCCCCCGCGCTCAAAGTCAAACGATAACAACTTGTCGGCATAGAGCGACTTTAAAAACTCGTTGATAAAGAAGGGGTTGCCGTTGGTTTTGGTCAGCGTTAGTTCTGCCAGTGGCTCTGCCTGGTCAGGCGTGCAATTAAGGGTATCGGCAATAAATTGGGCAACGTGGGGCAACTCCAAAGGCAATAGCGAAATATCACGAACAACAACCTCGGCCTGTCGCATCTCATCCAGGGTCGCCAGCAGCGGATGCCCCGTTGTCACCGCATCGTTCCGGCAAGCTCCGATAAGGAAAAGAGATTGGGTATCGGGGTCGGTCATCATCAGCTTGACTAATTTGAGCGAAGCGGAGTCGACCCATTGCAAATCATCTAAAAAGATAACCAACGGGTGTTCGGGTTGACTAAAGATTCGAATGAAGTTTTGAAAAACAAGGTTAAAGCGGTTTTGGGCCTCGGCCGGGGGCAGTTCTGCCACCGATGGCTGCGGGCCGGTAATAAGCTCTACATCGGGAATGACATCGATGATGATTTGGCTGTTGGGGCCTAAAGCGGCCAATATTTTCTCTCGCCAGGCGGCAATTTGGGTCTCGCTTTCGGTTAGAAGCTGACGAATTAACGATGCAAAGGCATAGATGAGGGAGGTGTAGGGAATGTTGCGCTGAAATTGATCGAACTTGCCGGAGATAAAATATCCACGCCGCCGGGTAATGGGTTTGAATATCTCCTGCACCAGGGCCGTCTTGCCAATACCGGCGTAACCGGATACCAAAACCATTTGGATTTTGGATTTTGGATTTTGGATTTTCGATTGCTCGTTGGCCCTCTCCCTAACCCTCTCCCATTGAGAGGGTCCCTCCTCTGAGGAGGGGGGGCTAAGAGCTTCCTCTCCTGTGGGGGGGATTGAGGGGGGGCTAATCCGTTCAAAGGCGGCCAATAGATCTTCGATTTCCTGCTCGCGGCCGTATAGTTTTTGGGGGATTTGAAATCTGTCGGAGATGTCGGCTTGTCCAATTTCAAAATCCTCAATCTTGTCCTGAGCCGGGTCGAAGGGCTTATCTGTCGCGTGAAGTTGGTTGAGACATTTTTGCAAATCTGATTTGAGGCCAAAGGCGCTTTGATAGCGGTCTTCGGCGTTTTTGGCCAGGAGCTTCATGATAATGTTAGAGACAGGTTGGGGAATATCGGGTTTGAGGGTGTGTGGGGCAACGGGCAGTTTGGCAATGTGGGCATGGACTAATTCCAGCGGGTCATCGCTTAAGAAGGGCAATTGTCCGGTCAGCAGTTCATAAAGCGTCACGCCCAGCGAGTAAAAATCGGTTCGATAATCCATAGCGCGGTTCATCCGGCCTGTCTGCTCCGGCGAGATATAGGCCAGTGTCCCCTCCAGCACATTGGGGTTGCGAAAGGCAGGGTTCTCGCGCGACAGGACGGTTGAAATGCCAAAGTCAATCACTTTAACTTGCCACTTGTCGATTTTGGATTTTGGATTTTGGATTTTGGATTGTTCTTTGAAATCGTAAATTGAAGAGGGTGGAACGGCCACAATGTTAGAGGGGTTGATGTCTTTGTGTATAATCCGGCGTTGGTGAATCTGGCTTAGAATCTCGGTTATCTCGATAGCCAGGTTTAGGAAGTCGGCCAAATTAAGCAGACCGGCCAGCCCCAGCCGGGTTAGGGATTGTCCCCCGCATTCTACCAAAATCATTGTCCAACGATTCTGGATGGCTTTCAGGCCATAAGCCCTAATCACTCCGGTTAGAGCTTGCCCTGGTTCCGCCGCAGGATTCAGATTACGGGTAATTTCATACTCGCGTTTAAACCAGGCAATCTTTTCCGGCGACGGATAAGCCTGGTTCAATATTTTGAGTATAACAGGCAAATCATCCGTTTTGCGCAGCCCCCGGTAAATCAACGAGTTGGGGCTTTCGTAGACTATTTCATTGATTTGATAGCCTGGGACCGAAGTCGCCATATGCTTGTCTCCTGCCTGCCAACAAATTACAGCTTGTATTTTAACACAAAAAGATGATTTGGTAATTATTAATGCGTAATGCGTAACGGGTAACGCATAGCGCGGCAAGCCGCAAATTAACAATGAGCAATTAACAATGAACAAATGATTCTCGCGGATAACGCAAATATTGCGAGGTAATACTATAGCGCGGCAAGCCGCAAATTAACAATGAGCAATTAACAATGAACAAATGATTCTCGCGGATAACGCAAATGTTGCGAGGTAATACTATAAAAGGTTACGCATTACTCGTTACGCATTATGGTTTTAACATTAGCCGGCC
>JAJRVO010000240.1 GCA_024277275.1 Chloroflexota bacterium | reverse complement strand
TAGCGTTAGCGAAACTTTGAATCAAAGTCCCATTTTGACCAAAACTTCTCTTTGGACCCCGTTTTATCTCTTTGTTTGTCAATAGAAAGAACTGATTATACTATATGCGCTGTAGAAACATAAATTAAATCAGGAGTGATTACATGTCAACAGGCGACCCGTTACGAGGCGTAAGTATTGTAGGTATTGGACAAATTCCCGTACAAAAAGCAACCAACCAATCACTTAAAGAGATGGGGTCTCAAGTGTTACACCTGGCAATGGAAGACGCCAGCGTAGACCGCGTAGACGCCCTGTTTGTGGGCAATATGCTGGCCGATGAACTGCAAGGACAAAAGCATATCGCCACCTTGATTGCCAGCGAGGCCGGTTTGCGCGGCATTGAGGCTTTGCAAGTGAGGGCGGCAACGGCTACCGGCGCAGCCGCCCTGCGGATGGCTTACTTTGCCGTAGCCAGCGGCGAGGCCCGGCTGGCGGCGGCGGTGGGAGTCGAAAAGATGAGTGGGGGATTGGCTACTCCGGCTCTGGCCAAGGCTTTGGACGCCAAAACTGAAACGGCAGTTGGGGCCACACTTCTCAGCCAAAACGCCCGGCTGATGCAAATGTACATAGATCGATACGGCGTTTCGGCGGATGATTTTAATTTCTTTTCGCTCAACGCGCATCGTAACGCCCGCACCAACCCCAATGCCTTATTCAAAGACAAAAAGATATTTGAGAGCGTCATCCGCAACTCGCCGGTAATTTCGCCGCCCTTGCGCCTGTATGACGCCTCGCCGGTTTGCGATGGGGCGGCGGCGGTGATCTTGACTCGCAGCAACGAGGCCCGGGCTTATACCGACCACCCGGTTAAAATTCTTGGCTCCAGCGTCGCCACCGATTGGTTTCGCATCGATGACCGGGATGATCCGCTTTATCTCTTTGCAGCGGCCCATTCGGCGCATGAGGCCTTTCGCAAAGCCAATGTTCATCGCAATGATGTTGACTTTTTTGAGGTGCATGACGCCTTTAGTATTATGGCTTGCTTGCTGCTGGAAGCGGTTGGTTTTGCCGAACGCGGGGAGGGGTGGCGCATGGCCGCCGACCACAAAATCACTCTGCGCGGTCCGTTGCCGGTGGCAACCTTTGGCGGCCTCAAAGCGCGGGGACACCCTATTGGGGCCACAGCCTTGTACCAAACCTGCGAGATTGTGTTACAGCTCACAGAACGGGCCGGGCGCAATCAGGTTAAAAATGCAGAGTTAGCCCTGCTGCAAAGCGTGGGTGGGGCGGCCAGCACGCTGCTGACCCATATTTTTGGGGTTTGAAGGTTGTAAAAATTCGCCGGTCAAATTAAAATGAGCGATACGTTTTTATCGTCGCTTCCCAATTTGACAATCAAATTTAAGAATATACACTGTAATACATAGCGCGGCAAGCCGCAAATTAACAATGAGCAATTAACAATGAACAAATGATTCTCGCGGATAACGCAAATGTTGCGAGGTAATACTATAGTGTGATATGTATTTCCAGGAGGTAATGATGCACAAAGTTATTGGTGTAACAGACCTACAACGAAAATTTCGTGCGGTATTTGATGAAGTCGTTCGCAAAAATACGCCTTATGTATTAACCCGAGGTAGCCGTCCTGAAGCGGCGCTGATACCTTATGAAGACTTTTTGCAGTTTCAAGAGTTTCAGGAGAAAGCAATTCTAGAACGCTTTGATCGTTTCACCACTCGGATGTCTGAACAGAACGCCGGTTACAGTGAGACAGAGATAATTGCCGATATTGAAGAGACCCGGATAGAGTTAGAGTAATGCGGGCTGTTGTAGATACAAATATTTTTGTTAGCGCGCTTATCAGGCCCAATGGAAAACCGGGACTAATCATTCAGAATCTGCGTGATGGTAATTTTACCTTGCTTTATTCAGATGTCTTGCTGAATGAATGGCTAGATGTTTTAAGCTGCCCCCGCATCCAAAACAAATACCACATTACATACGAAGATATACAAACGGTTTTGATGCTCATTCTACTGCGCGGCGAAGCGGTTAAGTCAAACAGACAAATTACGACCTGCCGGGATCCCAAAGACAACCAATTTTTGGAAATCGCTGTTGCCGGACAGGCTGATGTTATTGTCAGTGGGGATAAAGACCTGTTGGTTCTTGACCCCTTTGAGAATATCCCGATTGTCACCCCGTATAAGTTTTTGGTAATGTTACAGGATTGAGGCGGATAGTGGGATTATTGATCTGTGATTTCCCCATACCTATTTCATAATTCAGGGATAGCGGTACTTTCTTCCTTATTGACTCATAATTACACGGTGATTAGAAGATACAAAATGAGCAACCTTTATTTCTCTGGACACGAGAAGTTTCACTGCCGCCAGTTTTGGCTCAAAAAAGGCTATGATTTTGTTCAGGCCGGACACAAGTTTTCCGATAAAGATGCCGTGGTAGATTTAGGCGTTGGTAAAAATATGGTCGGTTCTATTAGAGATTTATTTGGGCAAAAAGATCACTAAATTGAGAGCTGCCCAAGGGAGTACGGTTGACCCCTTTGATCACTTTTTGACTCTGTACGGGGGCTTTTTGCCTTCAGGTCAAGCCCGATGGTGTACCAAAGAGTTAAAGCTGCGCCCTTTTGAACGCTATGTAGGCGACGCTCCTACTTTATCTTATGTCGCCATTCGGGGCGATGAGGATCGGGAAGGCTACATATCCAGAAAGCCTAATATTCAAGCTATTTTTCCCTTTCGGCGCAATATCTGGAGCCGGGAAGTTATCAATAAAATTCTGCATCGAGATAATAAAGAACGCATTATTACGCTCTGTGAGGAGCTTGGCGATAACAAAAAACGCGAGGCGATGATTCGGGTTATCCGGCAGCCGATGTCGGATAACTTCAATCTTGATCACAAATTAAATGCTTTGTTTGATTTAAGCCTTCCCACCTTTAACCGAATTGTCTTTGAATTTTTAAAGGCCACAAATTACCCACTCAGTTTTTCGGCAGATTTCCCTTTGCTCGATGATGAAAATGTAATCGTCCGTGATGATGTTTTTCAACTGCTGGCAGACAGTGGGGTCGGGATGCCCAAATATTACGACGTGTTGGATTTTAAGCTCAATGGCGACGCCGGAACCTATGCCCGCAGCCGGTCGGGGTGCTATTTTTGCTTCTACCAGCAGCGCATCGAATGGGTCTGGCTGTATGAACAGCACCCCGATCTTTTTAAGCAAGCGATGAGCTATGAAAAGGACGGCTTTACCTGGTCCCAACGGGAAACCCTGGCCGAATTGAGTCAGCCGGAACGCATTGCCCAGATTAAACGTGAGCACCTGGAACGTAGAGTTAAGAAAAACAATACCAAACGCCAATATCTTATTGATATTTTAGATGATAGCGAGGGCGAGGGTTGTAATATTTGTTTTATATAGAGAATTAGAATGGATGACTTTGAGGTAAACATTATGACTCAAACAGTTGATATTGTTGATGAGATAGCATTGGATGATACTTGGCAAGCCTCACGCCGGACTGCCTGGAATAGCGACAATTATATTCCTCTAATTGTTGAACGGCTAAAAGCAACAAACCCTTACAAAATTATTTTATTCGGCTCTTATGCTTATGGTGAGCCAAATGCGAACAGTGACATTGATTTAATTGTCATTTTAAACAAGAAGGGGATTGCTAAAACGTACAAAGAGAAATTTCAAAACCGGATGATGGTGGGCAAGCAACTTCTTGCCATAGAAAGAGAAGTAGCCCTTGATACATTGGTCTATACGCGAGACGAATGGGCGCTATTTTTAAGCCAGAACAGTTCTTTTTCTAAACTCGTTAGGAGTACAGGAATAGTTCTATATGAAGCCAATAACCCAGGAATGGCTCAACAGGGCCAGGGATGATCTGGACGTTGTTGAGGAAATTATTGATATAGCGCATCTCACCAATATTGCCGCTTTTCATTGTCAACAGGCTATCGAAAAATCGTTCAAAGCGATCCTTGAAGAGCATGATGAAGTGGTTCCCAGAGTCCACAATCTGGTAAGACTTTACAATCTTGTAAAAGAAAAGCTTAACTTCACGGCAGATGAACTGGCCTTAAAAGAGATAAGCGACATCTACACGGAGGCCCGTTACCCCAGAGAGTTGGGGCTGTTTCCCTACGGCAAACCCACTGTTGAGGACACAGCAAGGTTTTATGAAACAGCTAAAACTGTATGTGACAAGGTTAGCGGTCTTCTGACAAATGAACAGGGGACGAGCGACTAAATAAAGATGTAAAGGTGTACTATTACCCCGACATGTGTAGAAAAAGTAAGGGTCAGGAAAGAGAAAATGAATGACAAATCGCTATGCAACTTGTTTTTTGAACTATACTCCGCCAAAAACGAACAACAAGCAGCAATTCCCGGTTTGACAATTAGGGTATGAAAATTGTGCAATTGTTGGCATTTCAGAGCAGAATTTCCAGAATGATAGAATTTTGATTCGTTAATTCTGCCAATTCTGCTCTTACACCGGCAAAAATCAGCCCGACT
>JAJRVO010000239.1 GCA_024277275.1 Chloroflexota bacterium | reverse complement strand
CTGTAAGTCAGGTTCATAACCGGGGCAAATTCGCTTAAAAATGTCTCGCAAAAAACCTCTGCGGTCTTTAAGAAACACGCTCTTAACGATTCGCCCAAATTGCGAAGGTAATCACCAAAAGTGGTTTCACTAATAGCAATTTCAATTGGAATATCCATCACAATTGGGACCTCTGTTTCTATGGGAATGGTTCGGCTAATGGGGACGATGACTTCGGTTTCGATAGGGATGCTAATGGGAATTTCCAGATTGATCGGCACTTCCGTGTCGATGTCAATGGTCAATGTTTTTGAGATGGGGAACTTGACCGGAATATCGGCCTGAACCGGGATGTTTCTGTCTATCGGTACCTCTACGTCAAACTTGACCGGGATATTGGCCCGGATTGGGATGTCGATAATTGTTTTACCGTACAGGGGGATTTCAACGGGAATGCCAAAAGTCTCGTCGATGGAGATGATCTTATCAATCGGCACGCTGATTTCATCTTTGAAGGGAACTTTGGCATCGACGGGAAATACTTCGTCGATGTCGAGATTGACCGGCACCACAATTTCTTGCTGAAAGGGGATTGAGTTATCGACGGTAATGGTGTGGTTAACTTCCAGCTTGACCGGGACCGGTATCTCTTCGTTGACGACGATATTGGTGGAGATAGGAATAACCTGGTTAATTTGAACGGTATATTTGATATTGTCATCGGCCAGGGCGATAAGGCTGTTGGCGGCTTGAGCCACCAGCGAGTTTACAGCAGACCGCGCCTGTAGCAAGCTGATGACGAAAACTACAAGAACCAGCGTTATCAACGTTAACCAGGCCAGGATAACCAGTTGGAAGGTACTGAAGCGCTTGAAGCGCTCAAGAAGTTTTGTTTGTTGCGGCTTTTCCATATCCTAACTATATCTCCTTTTGCGCTTCGGTGACGTGTGTTTCCGACCACTGATGTTTGCAGTTTGGACAGAAGTAATCGCGTTGATAGGTGATGCGCGTAATGGCGATTTTGCGCGTCTTCGGTTCCGGCTCGCCGGGAATTGATATTTCTTCGTGAAATACTTGTCGACCAACTTCTTTGGGCAAGTATCTAACAACCTCTATCTCTCTGCACATCTGACACACTGAGCTTGACCGTTTGGTAATTGACTTTGTCATTGTTACCTTTTCTTTTCCATCATTTCCACAAACCGGTTAAAAAATCCCAACGCATCGTGCGGTCCCGGCGATGCTTCCGGGTGGTACTGGATGCTGAAAATGGGCCTGGTTTTGTGGCGCAGCCCCTCAATGCAGTCGTCGTTCAAGTTGATGTGCGTTATCTCTACCTGGTTGGGCAGAGAGCCGGGAGAGACGGCAAAGCCGTGGTTGTGGCTGGTGATGGAGACCCCCCCCTGCCCCCCCCCTGAAAGGGGGGGGAATAAGGGGGGGGTGATTTCTTTAACCGGCTGATTGCCCCCACGATGCCCAAACTTGAGTTTGTGGGTTTCCCCACCGAGGGCCAGCCCCAAAATCTGGTGACCCAGGCAGATGCCGAAAATGGGCAGGTCGCTGTCGATGAGTTGGCGGGTTTCCTCAACGGCGTAGGTGACGGCGGCGGGGTCGCCGGGGCCGTTGGAGAGAAAGATGCCGTCGGGTTGCAGGGCCAGCGCGTCTTTGGCCGGGGTGGAGGCAGGGACGACGGTCACGCGGCAACCGGCGTCGACCAGCAGGCGGAGGATGTTGTGTTTGATGCCGAAGTCGTAGGCGACAACATGCCATTTTGGATTTTGGATTTTGGATTTTGGATTGGTGTACCATTCCGAGGGAACGCCTTCTTGCCAGTGGTAGGGTTTGGAACAGGTGACGACTTTGGCCAGGTCCAGACCTTCCATAGAGGGAGCGGCGCGGGCCATATCGACCAGGTCGTCGGCGGAGAGGGTGGAGTCGGCGGAGAGGGCGGCCATCATGGCTCCCTGGGAGCGGATGTGTCGAACCAGGGCGCGGGTGTCAACCTCGGTTAGGCCGGGTAGGTTGTGTTGGCGCAGGTAATCAGGTAGGGGTTGGGCGGCTCGCCAGTTGCTTACGGTGCGGCTAACTTCGCGCACAATCAGTCCGGCGACCCAGAGGCGAGCGGCCTCAACATCTTCCGGGTTTACGCCGACGTTGCCAATGTGGGGGCAGGTCATAGTGACAAGCTGATTGCAGTAGGAGGGGTCGGTTAGAATTTCCTGATAGCCGGTCATGCTGGTGTTAAAAACCACCTCGCCGGTAACGGTGATGGGCGCGCCAAAGGATTGGCCGTGAAAGACAGCGCCGTCGGCCAGGGCCAGCGTGGCGGGGATAAAATTTATGTTTGTTTCTTGTGGCAAAATTGTCTCCATCTTCTTGTTTATCTACACTTCTATCCCAGACAGATATACACGGAACATCAGAGAGAATGTATAATCAGCTTCTTTGAAGCAAACAAGCGACTCTTTTTCACTATTTGTGAGTGTCTTTCTCCCATCACGAATCTGCCGGTCACGTATTTTTAGTAAAAGCTCATGAAATCGCTGGAGATGTTTTAATCTGAGATAATTCAACTCTGGGCGATCTAACTTGTATTTTTGGATAGTCTTAGGGCCTTTTGTCGAACCAGCTTTTGGTCTGATGTATTCACTGTCAAATGTTAGATGATCGGCGTGGGTTACCGATTGATCACAAGGATCCAGGCAGTCAGAAACGGGGATTGTTGCATTGGAGAGTTTACGACGATTGCAATCGGGGCAACTCAAATAGAGATTTTTCCATTCAAATGCTAATGCAGGCTCCTCGGTTACTTCAATGTAATGATCAACCTCCCCTTTTGTCTCGATGAGCTTGCGTTCGCAATAAAAACATTTGTGAAAGCTCATTGACTCCAGGGTTTCACGAATTTCTCGGTGTCCGTATTGATTGGAAGGCGGTCTTTGATTAGGTTTTTTAGCGCGTTTCTTGAGATAGGATTGCAACCAAGTATCTTTTTTCTCTGCCAGAATAGCCGGTTCAGGTAAACGGGTTATCAAAATCACGTAGTATGACCTTCCTCGATAACTTCATTCAATAACTTGTCTATATCGAAATAGCCAAAATATTCGGGATTAAGATTTTGCAGTTTTGCTTCAATTGCTGCGCGTTCTTTTTCATCACCCGCCTTTATTGCCTCTTCACGTTTGATAATTAACTGTGATATCTCCTCGTTAAATGGCTGCGTATCTTCAAATAATGGTGACATGAGGATTTCGTCAACGGGTTTGTTGCTGTATTCGGCTGTTTCGTCAACTACAACACAATGATCATCTTTTGCCTGGCATACCAGGAGTTGGGCATCGGGAATAGAAGAGATGATAAAGGGTGAGTGAGTGGTGGCAATAATTTGTAGATTTGGAAAGATGTCCAAAATGGAGCGGATAAACCGTTTTTGCCATTTGGGGTGAAGCTGGTTTTCAGCCTCGTCAATCAATAGTAAGCCGGGAGTCTGGCATAGTTCGGACAGAGGGGTTCCTCGCAGAAAATGGACGGCGTGCATTTTGCTCAATAAATTAACCATATTTTGAATGAGGTAGGAATTACCGCTGCTGAGATGAGCCAGGCTAACCTCTTGACCATTTTGAATAACCATTGGCTCATAGGTTGAGCGAGCCACATAGCTTAATTTGCCGCCATCCAACAAACTCAGAATGATGATTTGTTCCAAAATTTCATACAACCGCTCGCCTGTAGCTTGTTCCTGTTGGTCTCGGCTATCCCTCAAATAATCAAAATGACAGATCAGTTGGGTGATGTTTGCTTTTTCTCTGATTCCCTGTAATGCTTCTTTTAAATAATATTGGTGCTGCGGGCTGGTTAGAGAGTTAACTTTATAAGACCCGGCTGCCAAAACCGAAGGCCAGTAATCAATAACCCAATTTGGAGAAATAGACCCTCTTTGAACTTGAGATATAATATTATTCAGAAAATCAGCGTGCTTTCGACTAACAAGGGTACTTCGAACTCTATTATCTTCAAACCCTATAGATTTTAGATGTAACTTGTTTTCTGGCCCGACGTCCAAATCTGTTGCTTCTAGAAATAGCTCAATCTCCGCGTCGCCGGTTCGTTGCTGCCTCCGAATATCACGCTCTAACTTAGCGTATTGGTTACCAAACATACCCCGAATAGCATCGAGGATAATGCTTTTGCCGGTTCCATTTTCGCCGGTGATTAAAGTGACGGTTTTATCCGTACCTTTAGCAAAATCTATCTCAGCCTCAACAAAGGGACCGATATTTTTTAGAGATAACCATTTGACTCTCATAGTCCACACCTTTTAAGAATCATCTTCATCTTTCCGTTGATTTCAATAGATATTTTACTCACCCTGTATGCTAACTCAAAAGACACAATACACAAAAAACTGGGAGCTTTTTTGCTCCCAGCTTCATCGCTTTTTCTACTCTATCACTTCTAGCCCGCCCATGTAAGGCCGCAAGACTTCCGGTACAATGATGCTGCCATCGGCCTGCTGATAATTTTCCATGACCGCAATCATCAATCGTCCGGGGGGCAGGCCGCTGCCGTTGAGGGTGTGGATGAACTCCGTCTTGGCTCCTCTCTCGCGGCGGAAGCGGATGTTAGCCCGCCGAGCCTGAAACGCCTCAACGTTGCTGCAACTGCTGATTTCCATCCACTCGCCTTCGCCGTTTGGGCCGGGAACCCAGGCTTCAACATCGTACTTTTTGGCGGCGGCAAAGCCCAAATCGCCCGTACACATCTGCACTATCCGGTAGGGCAGCCCCAAACGCTGGCACAGGTCTTCGGCGTTAGACACAATTTCTTCCAGATGATCGTAGCTGTCTTCGGGCAGGGTGTAGTGGTACATCTCTACCTTTTCAAATTGGTGGACGCGCTTGATGCCGCGCACGTCGCGGCCCGCGCTCATCTTATCGCGGCGAAAGCAAGGGGTGTGGCTGAGGTACTTAATGGGCAGTTGGCCGGCATCCAGAATTTCATCGGCAAAGACGTTGGTCAGCGGCACTTCCGCTGTGCCGATGAACCAGTAATCTTCTTCGGCGTCATAATACATGTTATCCCTGAATTTAGGTAAATGGGCCGCCCCAATCATAGCCTGCTCGCGCACCATAAAGGGGGGATAAACTTCGGTGTAACCGTGGTCGTTGATCCCCACATCGATAAACCAGTTGGTCAAAGCGCGATGCAAGGTCGCTCCGGCTCCTTTGAACATATAAAAGCGCGTGCCGCTTATTTTTACGCCCCGTTCAAAGTCGATAATGCCCAGTTCCTCGCCCAAATCCCAGTGGGGTTTGGGTTCAAAATCAAAGTTGGGCGGCTCGCCCCAGCGACGGACCTCAATGTTGTGGTCCTCGTTGGGACCGACAGGGACGCCTGGGGCGGGCATGTTGGGTACGTAAAGCTGCTTGTCATACAGGTCGGCTTCAATTTGACGCAATTGCTCGTCAATCGCTTTAATTTTATCGCCGACCTCGCTCATGCGTTGTTTTTGAGCCTCGGCCTCTTCCTTTTTGCCCTCGCGCATCAGGCTGCCGATGGCCTTGCTGCCCACATTGCGCTCCTGTCGCAGGGCCTCGACCTCTTTTAGTAAAACCCGGCGCTGCTGGTCAAGCTGCAAAATTTCATCAATGGGAGCCTCGGTATTGAGGTCAACCAATGTAGTTTTAACTTTGTCTGGATTTTGACGGATAAAGTTTAGGTCTAGCATAGTTCCTCCTCGTATAAAATAGAGATTGGGAGATTAGGAGATTGGAGATTGGGTTAATCTCCTAATCTCCGGTCTCCAATCTCCACTCTACAAACTCACGTGTAACAAAAAACCCCGCCCGTAAAAGGGCGAGGCCATAACTCGCGGTGCCACCTTTTTTTATCAATTATCAATTATCAATTAGCAATGAACAAAGGTAAGCAAATTTTGCTAATTGTTTATTGTTCTTTGTAAGTTGATAATTGACCTCTGTTGCGCGATAACGGGCGCGCCCGGAGCGACTCATCGCCGCCGGCTCAGGAGTGGAATTCTGCCATCCCGTCGAGCGCCTTGCACCAACCGGCGCTTCTCTGATGCCGGGGAAGTTGCTTACTTTTCTCCATCAATGCCGTTGCCTGGGATTATAACACAAAGGTTAAATTATGCAATGTGAGGCGTTGGGAACAAAACCATACGTCTTCTTTTTGACGTTCTTTTGACGCTTTTATGTTATGATGCTTAGGAATGAGAATTAAATAACTTGCCCAATTCATTTGGAGATTAGAGATTTCAGGCTAATCATCTCCCAATCTCCTAATCTCCCAAATGGGCAAGTTATTTATCAGCTTGCTAACCGGAAGCTGTATAGAAAGGTTGTTGGTGAACAATTTAATGGACAGGCATAGCTACCACTCTTATCTGCTCCGCGTGTGGCAAGAAGATACCGGCCAAAAAACCACCCTGCGATTTGTGCTGGTGAATCTAAACGAGGATGAACAGTGGGGTTTTGCCAGCCTGGAGCAACTGTTTGCCTTTCTCAAAAAGCGGGTTAATGAGGGTTTATCACCCGCTTTAACAGACCGGGAGTAACCGTTCATCCCCTTGTTCCAATGCTCTGCGTTGGAACAAATGTTGAGACGCTCTGCGTCGGCCTGCATGAGGGGACGTAGAGCGTCCAGGCAGGCATTGCCACGCCGGAGCGTGAGGGGGCTGAATGTTTACTCCCGGGATGCTTTGGAAAGCGGCCGGTGAGTTTTAGCCGTCCAAAACCTCTGCCACAATTCCGGCCAGGGTTCTGTTTTTTCCTTTTTCCCGACATCCGGCTGCCGCTTGCGGCGAGAGTCCCGCTTCATATTCAGCAAAGAACTCAAGGGCGCGGTCTTTAATGGGCCGGCTGACGGCAGGCTGGCAAGACACAAAGGCCAAAAGCTCTAAAGCGCGTTCCTTTTTCTCTGTTTGGGCAAAAAGGTTAGCCACGCCGATTAAAACATTCAGGGCTACCTGAAACGCCTGTATTTCCATAGCCAGGCTCAACGCTTCGTCAAAATATTGTTTCGATTCCTGGTACGCGCCCCTCATCCAGGCTACATCGCCCAACTGCTTTAGCCGTTCCGCAATAGAGAGGCGGTCTCCCGTTTCACGGTTCAGGTTCAGGCTTTCATAAAGCAGTTCTGTGGCCGAGTCGTACTCGCCCAGCAGCCCGTCAACCTGCCCCAAATAACTCAGCGAAGCCGACAACCCGTGCCGGTAATCAATCTCCCGGTAGATATTCATGCTCTCGCGGAAGAGCCGCTGCGCCTCTTTATACTTTTTAAGCCGGTAGGCCGTGGTCCCCTGGTTAATTAAAACTCTGGCTATTCCAAACTGGTCGCCTATCTCACGGGCCAGGGCCAAACTCTCGTCGTAAAGAGGCGGAATCTGCTCGTAATCGCCCATGCCATCGCGGATGACGTTTGCCAGGCAGTTAAGCGCCAGCGCCATGCCGGGTTTGTCGTCAAGCCGGCGACAAAGGGCCAGGCTTTCCTCAAAACGCTCTTTGGACTGCGCGTATTCGCCCTGGTAATACTCGCCGGTGCCAAGCACGTAAAGGGCCAGGGCCAGTTCGCCGCGCTCATTAAGCGTCCGGCAAACCTGAATGCTTTTTTGTAAACGCGCGTTTGACTCATTGTAATCGGCAAGCCACATATCAAATTCTGCCTGGCGCGTCCAAATTTTAGCCAGAAGCAGGCTGTCCTCCTGACCCGAGGCCAGGATTGCTTGTTCGGCCTGCCCAAAGGTTTGTTTGCCCTCGTAATACCGGTTTTGCGCCCAGTAAAAGTAGTACAGGCTTTCCAAAAAAAACGAGATGGTTTCTGGCTTTGCTTGCGCTGCGGCCCACTGCCAGGCGGCGCGGATATTGTCAATTTCTGCTCTTATCTCCGTTATGGCCTCTTTTTGCCGCCCCCCTTTTAGCGGCTCTTCTTGTTGGCGCAAAAACATGGCAAAATACTCGCAATGGTGGTTGTTCGCCATCTCCTCTTCCGGCGGGCGGTTGTGGAGTTTCCCGGCGGCGTATTGTCTCAGGAGTTCGTGAACTTTGTACCGGCCCGAGGGTTGCTTTTGCAATAGAGATTTATGCGTCAGCGCGGTCAGTTTCCGCAGAGAGTCCCCGCCTACCTGCTGCGCCGCCTGCAAATCAAAACCGCCGTGAAAAACGGATAGTTTACGAAAGATGCGTTGTTCCTCTTGAGAGAGTAGATTCCAGGAATGGTCAAAAACGGCCCGCATACTGCGGTGGCGCGGGGGTACATCGCGCATAGTTGTTACCAGGATGTCGAGGTTGCGCTCAAGCTGGTTGGCAATTTGCTTGCAAGGCAAACTGGCTACCGAGGCCGCCGCCAACTCAAGCCCCAGCGGTATGCCGCCCACCATCCGGCAGATACGCGCCACTGACGGGGTAATGTCTGTCGAAAGGGTAAAATTTTTCTCGACATGCCGGGCGCGTTCGCAAAAGAGGCGCACCGCGCTGTAGGTTTCGCTTTTTTCGGCGGTTGATTCCTGGGGAAAGGGCAACTCCCGAACGTTGAAGACCCACTCCGCCTGAAGGTTTAGCCGCTCGCGGGAGGTGACGATCAACTTTACGTCCGGGGCGTGCTTGAGGATGTCTAAAAGCAGCGTTATTGCCTCTTCTGGCCCCCCCTCAATCCCCCCCAAAGGGAAGGGGGCTTTTAGTTCCCCCTCCTTTGGGTAGGGGGGTAGGGGAAGGGCTAAAAGATGCTCAAAGTTGTCCAGAGCCAGCAGCATCTCTTTCTCTCTAAGATAGTTCAGCAGTTCTATCTTGGGGGCGTCTCCGCCGGAAAGCGAAAAGTTGAGGGCGTCGGCAATGGTGGGGACAAGGAATTCAGTTGAACTCAAGGGAGCCAGAGGCACAAAGTAAACGCCGTGCAGAAAAACCCCAACGTGTTCCTGGGCCGCTTGCAGAGCCAGGCGGGTTTTGCCGATACCGCCGGGGCCGGTCAGGGTCAGCAGGCGGCAGTTGGGACCGGCCAGGTATTCGGTAATTTGTTGTAGTTCTCCTTCTCTGCCGACCAGGGAAGTGAGTTGCGGCAGCAGGTTGTGGGCGCGCGCTTTTCTGGCAGAACGGATGCGGTTGTACAGCGTCTGGGTTTCCTGGGCGGGTTCTACGCCCAGTTCTTTATCCAAAATACGGCGACAGGTTTGGTATTGAGCCAAAGCCGCGCTGCGTTGTCCGGTTCGGGCCAGAATGTGCATCAATTGCCGGTGGGCTTCTTCGCGGTAGGGTTCCATTTGCACCTGGCGCAGGGCGTAGGTTTGTGCGCGGCTGTATTCTCCCCGGTGGAGGTAATGGCGCGTAATGTGATGGAGCGCGGTCAGGGTTTTGGCGCGAAGTCGCTCGCGGTAGGTAATGGCCCAGGTTTCAAATTCGGCGCTATCGCCCAATAACAACCCTTCCAAAAAGTCGCCCCGGTACAGGGCTACGGCTTTTTCTAAACTCTGGATGCAGCTTGGGCAGGTTTCAACGTCAAGGTGGGGATGAATGTGGTCGCCGCTATTCAGATGCGAGCGGAAGGCGTCCACATCCAGCCAGGTGTTGCCAAAGCGGTTGAACTGGACGGTGTCGCCAGTTATCAGCAAAAATGGGGGCGAGGCGTTTGGGTCTTTGATTGCTCGCCGCAAGGTGGAGAGCGATTGGCGCAGGCTTTGCCGGGCCAACTTGGGAGTCTGGTCGGGCCAAAACAGCGCGGCCAGGGTTTCTCTCCGGTGGGGATGGTCGGCTTCCACGGCCAAATAGGCCAGCAAAGCGCGCGCTTTGTCATACTTAAAGCCTGTGGCCGGTTGAGAGTCGACAGTGACTTGAAACAATCCCAATAAGCGAATGAAAAGCTGTGGCATAAATTTAATTATACGTTTGGTTTGGGCCAGAAGCAAAGAGAAATTTGTACCAAAATCTTGACCGGCTTTAGGCGCTGCGACCAATATACATTACAATATCTTTTGATGTATTTAAATTAATTGGAGGGTGGTGTCTTATGAAAAACAGATTGTCGGAGAGAGACTTTCAGGTTTATTTGCAACCAACGCAGTTTATAGATAGCGATTCGCCTGATATAATTGAACTGGCCCAATCTACCGTTGGCGAGGCGAAAACGGATATTGAGAAAGGGATTAAACTCTATTACAAGGTGCGTGACCTGGTTCGATACAGCCCCTATGGCATAGATTTTGATCCGGCCAAATACAAGGCCAGTTGGGTGTTGAATAAAAAAGTTGGGTTTTGCATTCAAAAGGCCATTCTGCTGGCGGCTGTAGCCCGTGTGGTGGGCATCCCCAGCCGGCTTGGTTTTGGCGATGTAAAAAATCATCTGGCTACGGAGCGGCTCATCGAACTGATGAGAACAGAGGAGTTCTTTTACCACGGTTACACGGAGTTGTATCTTGAAGGCAAATGGGTCAAGGCCACGCCGGCCTTTAACCTGGCCTTGTGCGAGAAATTTGGGGTGAAACCCCTGGAATTTAACGGCAGGGAGGACTCCGTATTTCACCCCTTTGATGAGGCCGGCAATAAGCATATGGAGTATTTGCGCGATCACGGCCAGTTTGCCGACTTTCCGCTTAAAAAGATGATACAGGCGTTTTTAGATGGATATCCGCATTTGTTCAAGGAAGATGGTTCGGGTTGGCCCATCAACGGCGATTTTGAGCGCGAAGCGATGGCAGGCGGTAATCGGTAAACGGTAGGGTGTTTATGACTAAGTTAACGCGAATTCAAGTCTTACAAAAAATCAAAGATGCTCACGAGCAGGGTAAAGAACTCGATCTTGGCGGGGTTGACTTGCGCGGGGTTGACCTGCGCGGGGTTGACTTGCGCGGGGCTGACTTGCGCGGGACCAATTTGAGCCAGGTGGACTTGAGCGAAGTCAGCCTGCATAGGGCCAGGATTGACGCCGCAACCCAAATTGATGATAAATGGCGATTGGTTTGGGAAATTGTTAATCAAGGTGCGGACGGAAACGATTTGAGCGGTGTTGACTTGAGCCGGGCCAATTTAAGCGAGGCCAGCCTGAACAGGGCCAATTTGAGCAAGGCTAATCTGGTGGTGACCAACCTGCGCCGGGCAAACATGTTATCGGTAAATTTGGTCGGGGCTAACTTGTTTATGGCAAACCTGGATCAAGCCTACCTGAACATGGCGAACCTGGGCCAGGCAAGCCTGTTTGCCGCACAGTTGAACGGAACCTACTTAAGTATGGTCAAGCTGCCCGGCGCAAATCTGAGCGAGGCCAGCTTACGCGAAGCTAACTTGAGCGGGACCAACCTGAGCCAGGCAAACCTGGGTAAGGTAGACTTGTGCGGCGCAAACTTGCGTGGGACTGATCTGCGCGGGGCCGACCTGCGTGGGGCTAAATATAACAACGATACAGTTTGGCCGGCAAACTTTAACCTGTTAGAAGCCGGGGTAATTTATGAGGATTGACGGCTACAATTCAGTTACGCTATATTGGGTAACTGGGGAGTAGGAAGTGCGAAGGCTTTGCATTCGACGAAGTAGGGAGTAAGGATTTTCCCCCTACTCCCTACTCCCTACTTCTTACTCCTGTTTCTTATTTGCATTCCGGCTTGACCGGCTTAGGTTACACCCTCTTGCGACTGCGGTCCCGGCTGGGCCATCACTTTGGCAATGGGACGCAGTTCCAGCCACCACTGCTCTATGGGTCGTTGGTGGGCGCTGTCTACCATACGCGGAAAATCTTCCAGGTTAAAGAATTGCACCTTTCCGGTTTGCAAGCCTATAAACGCGCCGGCAGCCGGAGTTTTGCCGGCTTCTTCTATGAGAAACTCAACGCATTTTGTAGCCAGCCGAGTGGCCTGGATGCGGTCAAAGGGCGAGGGGTCGCCCCCCTGTTGCAGGTGTCCCAAAATAGCGTGACGCACGTCAAACAGGTCGCCGCCCTCTTCTTCAAAAAGGGCCGACATAAATTCGGTGGTGTAGAAGAGGTTGGCGTTTTCGTTGCGAATCATCAGCCCCAATCGCTTGCCGTGCTTAAACCCATCAACCAGGTACGCCAAATCTTTCTGTAAATCTTTTAGCGTGACGCCTTCCTCGTGTAGATAGACCCGCTCTGCGCCGGTGGCTAACCCGCTCATCAGGGCCAGGTATCCGCAGTAACGCCCCATCACCTCCACCACAAAACATCGCCGCGAGGCTACCGCCGATTGTTTAATTTTATCTACCACTTCCATAATATTGTTCAGCGCGGTATCGGCCCCAATACTCAACTCTGAGCCGGGCAGATTGTTATTGATAGAAGCGGGCAAGCAGATAATGGGGATGTTAAAAGCGGGAAAGTTGTCGCGCTCGCTGTATAGCCGGTAAGCGGCCTGATAACCGGCCCAACCGCCAATCATCAATAATCCTTCAATGTTATGCTCCTCAATATGCCGGGCAATGGCGTAAAAATCGCTCCCGGTGAGGGCTTTGCGGGTTGTCCCCAATTCTGCGCCCCCTCTTAAAGCCCATCCGGCCACGCTCATCCAATCCATCTCGTCAATATCGCCGTCAATCAATCCCTGAAATCCGTTGTTGATACCCAGTATAATGTGACCGTTGTCAATACCCAGCCTGACAGCCGCTCTAACGGCGGTATTCATGCCCGGCGCCGGCCCTCCGCCGTGCAGCACGGCCAACCGCAGCCGTTTTTGTCCCGGTGTGGGTGGATGCGGCAGAGCGCGCACCAGCGTACGCAGCGCGCGAAAAGCCTCTTTAAAGCTGCCGCCTCGCATCTCCATTGCTTTTTCATAATCTTGGGCGGCAATAACCCCGGCAATAGCATGCGTTTGTTCGACGCAGCCCATCAGCGGTGAGTGGATAATTCGGTTTTCTCGTATGCCGATCAATTGGGGTTCGTTTTGCGGAGTGGCGGATAGAATCTCCAGTACTGCCGCATGACCCAGCAAGGCTGTCAGGTAACGGTCAAAGGCGCTGGGAGAGCCACCCCGCTGTACGTGTCCCAAAACGGTTATCCGCGCTTTTTGACCCAGATATTCTTCCAACACTTTTTTAACGTAGTTGCTGCTGATGGGGTTGCCGTTTCTATCCTGCGCTCCCTCGGCTACAATCACAATGCTGTCCCGGCGACCGGCCTCTCGACCAACCTTTAAAACCTGGCACATCTTCTCTTCCCAATTGTCCACATTGGGCGGGCTTTCTGGAATCAGCGCCCAATCGGCTCCGGTGGCTATGGCGCTCATCAGGGCCAGGTAGCCGCAGTTACGCCCCATTACTTCAACCACAAAGGTGCGCTGATGACTGGCGGCGGTGCTGCTGATAGCGTCAACGGCCTCGGTGATGCGGTGCAAGGCCGTATCCGCGCCGATGGTCATATCGGTGCCAAACATGTCATTATCAATTGAGCCGACCAGGCCCACAATAGCCAACTGCGAGCAGCGCTCCGCCGTTTCCCGGCTAATCTTTTCTTGTTCGACCAGTTCAGCCAGCAACTCCGGCCACTCCTGACGGAAGAGATTGGCCCCGGTCAAGCTCCCGTCGCCCCCAATCACTATCAGGCTGTTTATGCCAAGCGTTACCAGATTGCGGGCAGCCTGCAATCGCCCTTCGCGGTTCCGAAAGGCCGTGCATCGCGCCGACCCGATGGCCGTTCCGCCCTGGTGCAATATCCCGCCAACGGAATCCCAACTCATCTTGCGGATGCGTTCTCCGCCATCTACCATGCCCTGGTAGCCCTCGTAGACGGCGTATACATCCATATCCTGGTCCAGCGCGGTGCGCACCACCGCTCTCACGGCGGCGTTCATTCCCGGCGCGTCGCCGCCGCTGGTTAATACCGCCAGGCTTTTTGGTTGTTGTGTTGACATTTGGGCCATGTTTTAGCGTTTGATAAACGTGTGATTTAAATGGGTGGGAAGCGAAATCCGGCTCTGCGAAGTTCTTCTAAGGTAGATTGTAATTCTTTGATTATGCCTTTTTTTGTGGCTTTAGTTAGAACAGCAATCGTGCCGATTACGGGCAATGATAGCCCCAATGCCATTTGACGCGCTTTCCAGTCGTCAAGAATGATAAAGTCAGCCGCACATTCTTGAGCTAAAATTATGGCTTCTGATTCGCCTGCTCCCAAAGTAAGTTTTAAAGTCTGGACTGCCAGTTGATTCTCTACCTGG
>JAJRVO010000021.1 GCA_024277275.1 Chloroflexota bacterium | reverse complement strand
GCCTTGAATCTCTCACCAACCTCAATAACGCTGGGGCAGACTTCTTGTAAAAATTGGTCGGGGGGTAGATTTTTCTCATACGTTGACAGCATAGCCTCACCCGCCTCGTCGGTGAGGGCGTAGAGGTAGCTGGTGGAGAGGCGGAGGGTGAGGTCTTGCGAGTCGGCCCCAAAAGCGGAGCCGGGTAGTGTAGCCATGTGTTCTTCGTCCAGCAGAAAGTGGACCAGGTCGTCGCCGGTGTGGACGTTGTGTTTTTGAGCCAGACTCTCGCGCCAGGGGGCAAAGGTGGGGTAAACGTAAAATCCGCCCGATGGCCGGGGACTTGGCACGTCAACCGCTGCCAGCGATTGATAAAGATGGTTGGTGACATAGCCGTGAATAGTGGCGCAGGTTTCCACGTAGGCATCGATTTCGGAGTCGTCACTGTAAGCGACCACGGCGGCATACTGCACCGGGGCGGCAGCGGTGGTCCAGATGGAACTGGCTACGGCGGTCATATAACGGTGCAATTGCGCCCCAAATTCGCCTGGAGGCAAAACGGCTACGCCCAGTCGCCAGCCGCCCAGCGAAAGATGTTTGCTCAGTCCGCCGGTGACAATAGTTCCTTCCGGGTAGTAGCGGGCCATGCTAACGTGGGGGATGTCGCCGTAGGCAGTCTGGGCGTAGATTTCATCGCTGATAATAATTAGCTCTTCTGCGCGGGCCACATCGGCCAAATCTGAGAACAACTGTGGGGGGTACATTGTGCCGGAGGGGTTGCCGGGGCTGTTAAGAACCATCACTCTGGGTGATTGCCCGGCTTCTCTGGCCGTTTTTAGTCCGGCTTTTAAGCTGTCTGGCGTAAGGCAATAGTCATCCTCTAACCGGGTTGGAATCCAGCTTACGGCTTTGCCGGTCAGGTAGCCTTGCGTGTCGTAGCTAACCCAGGTGGGAGAGGGCAAAATAACGTCTCCTTCCAGGGCTTGCATAGCGGCAAAAAGGAGGCTTTTGCTGCCGCTACCTACGATAACCTGGCTGGCTTCCGCTTCAATATCAAATTTTCGCCGGTAGTAGCCGGCCACTTCCGTTCGCAATGCGGGCAGACCTGCGACAGGCAGGTACGAGCGAGCGGCAGCATTTTCTTTAAGGGCCGCCAGAATTTTGGGGTGGACCGGAAATCGAGCCTCGCCAAAACCCAGGTGAAAGACCTGGTGGCCTTCGGCCATCAATTGGTTGACTCTGGTATTGAGGGCCAGGGTTGCCGACATTTTTATAGGTGGTTTTATTGCATTGTTGGTTGGCATTTTAATTTTGTCCTGTTAATGTTTAGATTATTTTGGCGGTAAAGAAAGGGCGAAATCAACGCCCTGTTGAACCCAGTCTGTAAGCGCGTTATCAGATTCATAGCCGTCCGGCTCTATCACAACCCAGCCTTTCATCGGCCTGCCGGTCAGATCAAATGGTCTGGTGTTAGAGCCGGCAAGCGCGCTCTCATACTTTTTCGGGCCGACTCGCACAATCAGGTTTTCTTTGTTGACCCCACAGGCCATATTGCCTTGTAGCATAAATCCAACGCCGCCAAACATCTTTTTCTCGACAAATCCGGGCTGTTCGCTCAGAACTTCCCGAATTCGGTGGGCTAAGCCTTCGTCGTAAGCCATATTATTCTCCTGTTATTTTCATAGGAAATTCTATAACTTTGTCGGGGGCTTGGGTGGGATGGTCTGTATATATCTGCAAACAACGACTGTCGAGATCGAAAAGGGCGGTGCAAAGGGTGACTGCCGGGTCTGAGGCAGTCGCCTTGCGATAGATGGGATAATCTTTGTTGGCCCGGTTTCCAAGAAGTTCTAAAACGTCGGTTGCGTCTACGGGGGAATTATTTTGTAGAATTGCCGTGCATTTTTCCACACGCGCTCGGCTGGATGGGCCGATGACCTGTTTTACGCGGTCTAGTTCCTGGTAATGGTTGGCGTGAAAGTAACAGCCCTGAACTTCTTGAATGGCATGAGCATCCGGCGCAACCTCAACGCAGACTACCCGCCGTTCAGACAGAGAGCCGATATTGTAGTTAAAGCCGGAAGCTTGACCCGTTACCGTGACTCGCTCAGTAGCGTCATTTAAAGAGGTTGCTTCAAACAGGGAACGGGCCACAAAATGACGACCCAAACCCGGCCGTTCATTGAGAGGTCGGACATTGTTAATGGAAAAACAGATACCGTGGCTATTAAAACCAAAGGCGTTGCCGCACAAAAAACCGGGATACGACAGGGCGGTGAATGCCGGTTTGCCCTCAATTTTGATGTGGACAAGGTACAGGTTATCTGCAAATTCCGGGTCGCCGTCCTCGTTGTGTCCAATCAAGGCTACGTTGTCTGTGACCACTGCGCAATCGGTGCAGCCGGGCGCATTGAGTTGGTAAAAAAACTCTCGATACTCTCCCCGCAGGTTGAGCAAAAACATCTCTTCAAATGGTCGACCAGCCCCTTGGGCCAGCCCTTCGATTTCGGCGATGTAGTCCGGGTAGCGAGTCCGGTTTATCTCAAGAAATCCCCGGTATCTGGCCTGACCCTCTGCTGTGCGATGATAGGGCAAGAGTTCTTGCTGAAAGAACTCATAGCTCTCAATTGCTCGCTGAATTTGGCTTGTAAATTGTTTTCCAATGGCAAAGCCGACCTCGAAGTGAGAGCCGCTTGCCTCGAATTGTTCAATAAAGTTGTTTGCAGACAATTCTTACACTCCTAAAACATAGTGCGTAGTCCGTGGTTCATGTTAAAAAAGTTCATGAACTACAAACTACGCACTTAAAAACATAGCGCGGCAAGCCGCAAATTAACAATGATCAATTAACAATGAACAAATAATTCTCGCGGATAACGCAAATGTTGCGAGGTAATACTATGATACTGTTTGCCATTCTTATGTAAAGGTAAAGGTGAAATTATGTTAAGTAGGTGCGAGAGCAACGAACTTGGATACCCTGGTCTTGGCTTTTGGTACCCCAGTCAACCAATTCGCCAGCCGAACCAAGTTCATTGC
>JAJRVO010000238.1 GCA_024277275.1 Chloroflexota bacterium | reverse complement strand
ACTAAATATGAACAGTCTTTATCTCCAATCTCTTAACATACTGTTTTCCTATTGAATTTAAGGTTAGTATGCGTTAACATTAAGAATATGTATAATATTAACCTAATAACATAGGGAACAGACCGAGATGACCTTTTACAACGTCAATGGACAGCAGCTACATGTAACTGAAGACGGTAAACCAAAACGGCAATTGGCTCTATTAATTCATGGCTGGTCAAGCTCGTGGTTTGCTATGTCTCCCCTAATTCCCCTTTTTAACCGTCGCTTTCGCTGTATGGCCGTTGATCTACCCGGCTACGGCGAATCGCCACGGGGGCCGGAACGAGCATCAATAAAAGGTTATGCCGATTTATTGGCAGACCTCATCAGGCAAGTTAGCCCCAACCAACCGGTAATTCTTGTCGGCCACTCTATGGGCGGCATGATCAGCCTGACTCTGGCGCTGGAGTATCCTGAGTTGGTTGAACGACTGATCCTGCTCTGCCCTACCATCAGCGGAAATTTATCCTTCTTTATAAATTTTTACACTGCACCTGTGGTAATTCTGGAATGGATCCCCATATTTGATCTCCTTGGGGGCTTGCTTGAGCCTTATGTGATAGGTCTGGCAGATAGAATTATGCGTCCGGCCTCATTTGCGGCGCGCAGCGGGGTAAGTATGGAAGATTACCACCGTTTGCGCGAGGATGCTCGTCGCCCCGGACAGGGGCGCATCCGGGCAGAATGTTTTTGGGCCATGCGCAATGGCGACCTGCGAGGCAAATTGCGCCAGATTAAAGCGCCCTCGCTGGTTCTCTGGGGTATGGAAGACAATACCGTTCCCTTACGAGACGCCAGCGCTCTGGCATCTGAGTGGCCCGATGTAGATTTGCGCATTCTGCCCAAGGTTAGCCATTGGCCGCAGTTTGAAGCCCGCGATCTTACCCGACGCTATATTAAAGCGTTCCTCGGCACCCCCATGAATTTAATCCAAGCTATATTCTAATTGTGTTTTTGCCTTATTTGGTTATAATTGTATAAAATTCTCTAACATCAATTTCATGCTATATAAAAGGAGATCACACACTTATGGAACTCATATTAGGTTCAATTCCATGTCTTGGGTTTATTGGTATTATCTTGCTGTTCATCCTCTTCTCAGCCATCAAGGTTGTGCAAGAGTATGAACGAGGCGTTATCTTTCGTCTGGGCCGGTTTGTTGGAGCCAAAGGGCCGGGTCTGTTTTTGATTGTACCCTTTATTGACCGGATGATGAAGGTAGACCTGCGCACGGTCACTTTGGACGTGCCTTCTCAAGAGGCAATTTCACGTGACAACGTAACGCTAAAAGTCAACGCCGTGGTCTATTTCCGGGTGATGGATCCGGGCAAAGCCATTATCCAGGTTGAAGACTACCGCCGAGCCACCTGGCAAATTGCTCAAACCACGCTGCGAAATGTCATCGGTCAGAGTGAGCTGGATGAGTTGCTGGCTCACCGGGAAAAGGTCAACGAAGAGTTGCAGCGAATTATTGACGAGCAAACCGAACCCTGGGGCATTAAGGTTTCGCTGGTGGAAGTGAAAGACGTAGAGTTACCCCAAACTATGCAGCGAGCGATGGCTAAACAAGCGGAAGCCGAGCGTGAGAAACGAGCCAAAGTCATCCATGCCAGCGGCGAGTTTGAGGCTTCCAAGCAATTGGCCGCAGCCGCTGAGATTATTGACCGTCAACCGTCCACCCTACAATTACGCTACCTGCAAACCCTCACCGAAATTGCCGTCGAGAAAAACTCCACCCTCATCTTCCCAATCCCCATTGACACTATTGCAACTTTCACCAAGCACATCCAGTCTCAGATTGAAACGCCAAAGAAAGATCAATAGAGTTTATAGATACACTCTTTGATTTAGCATATTACAATAGGGCGATACCTGACATACAGGATATCGCCCTGTTTTTATTTAATCGCAACATTATGTTGAATCGATGGGGTTTCCGTGGTATAATGAAACCAACTTCTATCTTACATAATATGAGGTTGTCTGATGAGTGGGATTATGGGTTTTCTTCAGAATATATACACTCGTTTCTTGATTTGGCTGGGAGCTGAACCGCCTGAAGGGTATGAGCATCTTGTCTATGATAAAACCAGCCCTACAGAGTATATCCTGAAAGAAGGGGATACTATCTTCTCGGTGGCCCGAGAGTTTGGGGTTCATTACGAGCTTATTGCCAAAGCCAACGAAATTGAAGAGTACGAAAGCGTAAAACCGGGCCAAACGCTTATTATTCCCCCCAAAGATTGGACTCCTGACGACGGCTCGCTGGTTGAGCCGGAACCGGAATTAGAGGCAAAACCAGATACTGAGCCAACTCCGCCTACTGTTGAGGAACCGGCTGAAGAAGCCATCTCCCCTGAACCGTCACAGCAGCCCGACCCTGTTACCGGAACTGAGATTCCCGATGTCGAAACAACGCCGGAAACTAAAGAACCAGAATGGTTAACGGCTACAGACCCCATTTCCGACCTTGATTTACAAACGGCTGATGATCTGCTTCCAACAACAAAAGAAGCGTCCGCAACTGAAGATGTTGGCTGGCTGACAACCGGCAAGCCGCTTGAAACCGTCGACGCCGAGCGGCCTGTGCTGGATGAAGATACAACCGTCCCGCTCGTCGAAGAGTTGCTGCCGGACTTTGAAGCCGAGATGGTCCCTGAAACGGCTGCAACAGCAAAAGATGAAGCGGCTACTACAGAGTCAGATATGGCCTTTCGGTACGAAGTTCAACGGGGAGACACGCTTAACGCCATTGCCAGAAGGTACGGGCTTACCGTTAAAGAGTTGGTAGAAGCCAATGACATCACCGACCCCAGCCGAATATTTCCTGGTCAAAAGCTGGTGATTCCCGGTTATATGCTGCCCAAACCACAACCGGATTTTGAGTCTGAACCCGCTCCGCGCCCCATCCCCGACACAGGGGAACACTTTATCTATAGCGTGGTTAGCGGCGACACGCTAAGCGCCATTGCCAAACGATACGGCATCACCGTCCGCGAGCTAATTGAAGCCAATAATATTGAGTACCCTAATCAAATTCGCATTGGGCAAAAATTGAATATTCCCGGCGTCATCACCTCCCCGGAACCAACGCTTGAACCGTCGCCCACTCCGGCAGTAGCGCCCTCTCTTCCCGCCTCGCAGGGCATCGATCCAAACTTTCTGCCTATTGGACCTTTGGACGCAGTGCGAGCCATGTATGTTAGCTATTTTGCCGTTGGGCATGCCAAATTCCGCGAGCATATCTTTAAACTACTGGATACCACTGAATTCAACGCGATTGTTATTGACACCAAAAGCGACTTTGGCTTGATTAGCTACCCCACCCGCATATCGCTTGCCAATGAAATTGGAGCGGCTCGTCCTACTGCCAAAGATTTTAACCAGCTATTGGCTCAGCTACAAGAGCGGGGCATCTACACAATTTCCCGGATAGTGACATTTAAGGACACTCCGTTAGCTAAAAACTACCCAGAGTATGCCGTTAAAACCGACAAGGGAGGAATATGGCAGGACGATAGAGAGCAGAACTGGACCGATCCCTTCCAAAAATCAGTCTGGGATTACAACATTCAATTTGCTGTTGAAGCCGCTCAGATTGGTTTTGATGAAATCCAGTTTGATTTTGTTAGATTTCCTATGTCAAGCCAGGCAGGTGCGCCTCACTTTTCGCAAGAGAGCGCCAGAGAATCTCGAGTGACCGCTATCACCGGTTTTTTAAGTATGGCCCGCGGACAACTTGGCCCGCTGGGCGTAAAAATATCAACCGCCACCTCTGGATATACGTGCTGGCGTAAAGATGATGCCTCTATCGGTCAAGACATTGATAAAATGGGACAATATCTTGACACGCTATGCCCTATGCTCTACCCTTCCACTTTTAGCAGCGGAATCCCCGGCTACAAATTTGCCATTGCCCATCCATACGAGGTTGTTAACTTAAGCGCAGCACGGGCAGTCAATCGACTTAAAGCATCAGGCTGCGCTGTGCGTCCCTGGATTCAGGATTTTCCAGATTATAAATTTGATAAACGGGTCTACGGTAAAGAAGAGATACAGGCTCAAATTAAAGGTTCTTTTGACTCAGGCAGCGCCGGCTTTATGGTGTGGGATCCCCGTGTAAAATATACAGAGGGCGCTTATGCGCCAGTAGCAAGTTAGTATACTGCCAACGGCCATAAAGTAACATTTTTATGGGACACAGATGAACACAGATTTCACAGATTTTTGTTTAGTTTTTTACCATAATCTGTGTTTATCTGCGAAAATCTGTGTCCTATTCTCTGGCTTTCAGAATGTT
>JAJRVO010000237.1 GCA_024277275.1 Chloroflexota bacterium | reverse complement strand
GACAGTTATTTAATCCCGATTCCTTAGTGATCAGCGTTTCAACCCCTAAAGGTTTTGGCAAACTTGTTTGCACAACCTTATAGGGTTTTTTGCTCACACAGTTATCCGCGCTACCAGGCGAGCGCCCTGGCCGGGTTGGGATTTAATCTCCAGACTGCCGCCTAATAGCTCCAATCGTTCTTGCATTCCCAGTATGCCCATATTATCAAATTTGTCCAGAGTTCTTTGCACCGCCTGGGGGTCAAAACCCTGGCCGTCATCGGCTATGCTTAGGCTGACAGTTCCGGCCCGGTAATTTAGCTTAACCCGAACTTGGGTAGCCTGGGCATGTTTGGCTATATTAGTCAAGCACTCCTGCAAAATGCGGTAAAGGCAAATGTTAACCGAAGCAGGCAACAAGATTGACTCTATGCCCTGAACCGACTTGTACTTAACCTCTAATTGAGTGTTCCGGGCAAACTCGCGGCACAGCCCTTCCAGCGTGGGGTTAAGACCGACGGTATCAAGAGCCGGAGGGCGCAAATCTCTGGCCAGCATATGCAATTGTTCCATGGTGGTGTCGGTTAAATCTACGGCTCTGGCAAGATTGGCATAAATTGTCTCAGTTTCAGCCGGTAAAGTGGCCTGCATCAACTCCAGTTGAATTTTTAGAGCGGTCAGAGCCTGGCCTGCTTCATCGTGCAATTCACGCGATAGACGTTGGCGCTCATCTTCCTGGGCAGACACAACTTGCCGCGCCAACTGGCGCAGTTGCTCGTGTCCAGCTTGTACCTGTTCAAACAATCGGGCATTCTCAATGGCTATGGCCGCCGAATTAGCCAGCGCCTCCAATATCTCCAGCTCGCGTTGACTAAAGACCCCGTTGACTTTATTTATCACCTCAACCACGCCAATTGCTTTTTCTTTAACCAACAACGGCGCAGTTATTAGCGAGCGCGTAGTCAAGCCGGTAATTGTATCAATATGATTGTAAAAGCGTGGATCGCGCTGGGCATCATCAATCAGGGTCGACCGTTTTTCCTGCATCACCCAACCGGCAATACCGGCTTTTAACGGCAAGTGCGTGCCAATGAGCGTTCTAAATTCCGGCGTAGCCACAGCCACAAAAACCAGTTTATTGCTGGTTGAGTTGTGCAAAAGAACCGAAGCGGTTTCCGCTTCCAACAGGGTGTTAACTTCAACCAGCATCTGTTCCAGAACCTGATTCAATTCCAGGGTTGAGGTCAATGCTTGCCCGGCTTTGTTGAGGGTTGTCAACTCTTTGGCCCGACGTTGTATTTCTGTATGCAGGCGAGCATTATGAATGGCTATACCCACCTGCTGTCCCAAAGTATCAAAAAAATCTATCTGGTCAGCGCTAAATGATGCCATAGCTCTAACCGGGCTAAACAGATCAACAATGCCTTCAATTTCTCCCTGACCCACCAACGGTATAGAAAGATAGCTCTGCCACTCTAACAGCGCATCTTTTTGGAACTCCTGGGTCATGATTGTCTCACGTTCCCAAATTACACGCTGACGATAGAAGGTATTCTCCGGGTCAGATTTAAGTTTTAACACCAACGTTTCCGGCAGTCCCCAACTGGCAACCATCGCCAATTGGTCATTAAAATCAGTGTAAAAAAAAATTGCGCCGCCGGGAACATCCAACTGTTCGGCCAGCGCCTTTTTTAAAGCGGTAAACACCTGTGGCAATTCAAGAGAACTGTTGACCGCTGCTGTGACGGTATTGAGCGCCGTCAATTCCAGGTTGCGGCGCTCAATTTTAATTTGGTTCAGTTTGCGTTTAGTAATATCGCGCGCTATCCCGGTGAACAGTCGCCGGTTATCCAGAGAGACTTCGCTCACGGTTATCTCCAGCGGAAAGGTTGTTCCATCTTTGCGCTGCCCAACAACTTCGCGGTCTGCGCCGATAATCCTTTTTACCCCTGTTGTTAAGTAACGATTGAGATAGTTATCATACTTCTTATGATAGAACGAGGGCATAAGCATTTTTAAGTTTTGTCCAATCACTTCCCCCGCCCGATAGCCAAACATCTCTTCTGCCGCTTTATTAAATGACTCAACAACCCCATTTTGCTCAATGGTAATAACCCCGTCAACCGCCGTATCAACAATGGCCTGGATTTTGGCCGTACCATTTAACAACGCTTTTTCTACCCGCTTACGTTCTTCTATTTCTTGCGCCAACTGTTTGTTTGTTGTCAAAAGTTCGGCGGTGCGTTCTTCTACCCGTTTCTCCAGTTGGTCGTGAGCTACTTGCAGCGCCTCTTCCGCTTGTTTACGCTCGACAATTTCGCGCCTTAAATCACTGTTTGCACGGTAAAGTTGAGCGTTTTTCTCCTTAAGTTCCTTCTGTAGATTTCTAAGGGCCACATGCTTTTCTACCCGAGCCACAACCTCTTCCGGTTGAAATGGCTTGGTAATGTAATCAACCGCATCCAGGTTAAGAGCGCGCACTTTGTTTGTAGGTTCCGACAAAACGCTTAGAAAAATAATGGGCGTATCAGTAATTTTACCGCTTTCCATTAATTGACGACACAGTTCAAAACCGTCGATGTCGGGCATCATCACATCCAAAAGAATGATGTCCGGCTGGAAACGCTCGACGCGTTTGAGCGCGCTTGCGCCATCCTCGGCAATAAACACTTTAAAGTTGGCTTGTCGCAAATATTCAAACAGAATACCCAAATTAGCTATATCGTCATCAATAACTAAAATGTTTCCTTTTTGGTTCGCTTTCACGCGCTACATTGCTCCCTTTTCATCCTTGATAGTAAACGTCAGTTCATGACGACTCCCCGGCAACTTTGCCTGAGGTTAATGCCAGACCAGCAATTCCCGTTTTGGAAACTGTGTCGCCGATAACCATTCAGTCGGGCTGATTTTTGTCAATGTAAGAGCAGAATTGGCAGAATTAACGAATCAAAAATCTATCATTCTGAAAATTCTGCTCTGAAATGCCCACAATT
>JAJRVO010000236.1 GCA_024277275.1 Chloroflexota bacterium | reverse complement strand
GGTTCTTCAGGACTTTCCGTGCAACTGCTCTGAGGGGATTGCCAAATCCCCGTATGTTGTGGCAGCGAGCAGGTTGTGCCACTAAATATGCTTGGATTTGGCAATCCAAACCGAGCTTGCACGGAAAACCCCAAAGAGCCAATAAAGCTAAAGATGAACTTAACGCGCCCTTAAAAAAGAGGGCAGGCCGCGGCCGGTTTGTGGCCGCGCCGGGCCAGGGTCGTTGCTTCAAACAAAAGCAGTTCATCGTGGGGCAGGGCCTCGGTGATAACGCCGCGGCCAAAGGATTTGCGTAAGAAGATGTAGCGGGATGAGAAGACCAGGGCGTTCCAATCCGGTTCAAAGTGGAGGCTAAGGGGGTTGTTGTGTTTAAGAACCAGTAGTTTATCCGGCACGCGCCGGTCGGCGGCGATGAAGGTGAATTTACCTTGCAACAACTGCAAGCGAGGCCGGGCAGCGGCCAGATAGTCGCCGTTAAGCCGGGCCGGCGAGAGGGGTTCTAACAGGCGAAAGATGATTTCGCTGTCAACCTGGGCTTGCCGGGGCAGGCCAAAACGGTCAAAAAGGGCGGCGTCGTTATCAATGTGGCCGTTGTGAACGCCAAAAACAGGCCCAACCTGCAAGGGATGGTTGTTGGCCGGGTTAGCCGGGTCGCCCTGAGTGGGGTGGCGGGTGTGGCCCAACAGCAGGGTGGTTTGGGGGCCAACCTGCTCCAGCAGGGTCAAATATTCCGGGCCGGTTACAAATTCAGAGGCCGGAACAGTCATTTTTTGCATAGACGCTTGCCCATCTACCGTGACCACGGCCAGGCCGGCCGCCGCTTTGCCCCGTTCCTCGTTAAAAAGCAGATTCTGGGTAAAAGCGTCTTTAATGGCCTGCCACGTTTGGGGCGGGCGTTTTTGGGGGGTAAGTAGAATTGCTGATATTCCACACATAATGATTTTGGATTTACGATTTACGATTTACGATTTTGGATTTTGGATTTACGATTGTCGATTTACGATTGTCGATTTTGGATTATTAACTCGTTCCCGCGTTCTGCGTAGAAACGAGTTAATTCATTCACAATTCACAATTGATTTTTCAAAACATTTACTTGTTTCCAGACCCCAGTTTGATCGCCGGATTTATACTGGTCGGAAATCAAATGAGTGCATTGGAATAGTCATCGAAGTTGCGTTTTGACCGGCGTTTGACCCCCCTCAATCCCCCCTACAGGGGGAAGTAAGCTCCTCCCCCTCGCAGGGGGAGGTTGGGAGGGGGTCCAGAGTTTGCACCCTTTTCATTTCCGATGAGTATATCTCATTCCCACGCTCTGCGTGGGAATGAGATAAGTGATTCATCATTCATCATTTAACTGGTAAAAACCATTGTCCCCTGCCGTTCATCCCAGCGCAGGCCGCGTAGGCTTTGTAGTCGTTCCAGACGACGCTCAAGGTCTTGAGGGGTTAGGTATAGCTCGCGGGCGGCGTGCCACTGCCAGGCGTCAGACGAGGGCTGATTGGCCCACTCGCCCAACTCGATGCGCTGCATCAACCGCCGGCCGGTGTCGTCCAGGCCCACCTCGTCCAGAGCGGCCCTTTGGGCCAGCCGGCTTTCAATTTCGTCCCAATTGTAGCCGGCGCAGCGCAGCAGGGAGATGGGGGTTTCGGCCAGGGTTAGCAGCACGTCCAGAGCCGGGTTGTCAATAAAGCGGTCAAAGAGGGGGGCCAGCAGGTCCAGTAGTTCGTAGGCGCCTTGCCGCAGTTCTTCGATAATATCGTCGGTAACGGCCCGGGTGTCGCTGGTTGCCAGGTTGCCGTTGTTGTTGCTTAACATATTCAGCAGCTCTATCTTGCGCCGCCAGGGGCTGATTTTGCCGACGTGGATGACGCCATATTGGCTTAAATCTACGGCTTTGAGCAGCATAGCCAAAAAGAGAAAGGTTTTGGCCGTGACCGAGGTGGGCGACAGGTCGGCGTCGGGAAAGCGAAATTCCAGGTGAAAGGGGAGGATGGCTCCCTCTTTGGTAAAGCCCAGGTGTTCCAGGTTAAGAAAGTTTTGATGTTCCGGCACGGGCCGGCTTTCTTTGAGTTTTTGCTGAATCTGGGCCATAGTCATAGCACCGGGGGTGTGACGCACCATTTCCAGGTGGCTGTTGTGGTTGCGGCGGCGGCAAAGGGCCTCGCGTTTGTTGCCGCTGCCGGTCATAAATTTTAGCTCCGGGGCGTAACGGCGGGTCAGGTTCCACAGGTTAGCCAGAATAATTTCCGGGACCGGCTCGGCCAGGCCGGGGGTTAGCAGGTGAAAGTGCAGGCCGCAGGTGGCCCGGGGCCTGGCCCCATGTTTTTTAAGAACAGCCATAATGGTTTGGTACTGCCGCTGCAAGGCCAAAAAGTGGGGCTGGCGGCCAATCACCCGCACCTCGATGCCGCTGTGTTCGGTTTTTACATCCAGCACGCCGTTAGCGCCCAGCCGTTCCAGGCTGCCGGAGGGAGCCAGGTCTTGCCGGATAGCTTCTTCAAAGATGGGGCGTTTGACCCCTTTTTGGGGGGCGACTTCAATTTCTGCGCCTACTTTGCTTACCCGGTAGAGCAGGTCTTTCCAGTAACCGGCCCCGGCGGGGGGCAGGGTGTCTTTACGATTGAAGAGAATTGGGTCTTTCATTTTGATTTTAGATTTACGATTTTGGATTTTGGATTGCTTAAGCCTGACCTGGCGGCAAATGCCTGGTTGAGTTCATTGGCAGAAGCAACGGCTTGCCCTATGGCAATGGCTTGATTGCGGCTGTAACATTGGCCGATGAAGGCCAGGTCAACATTTAAGCTCTTGAGCAGCGTTTCCCGATAAGGCCCGGTTGATTTTTCCGGCAGGCGGTCTGCTTCTGCGGCCAGGCCGGCGACCAAAAAGGCGTGCAACGCTTCCAGAACGGCGGCCATAGCTTGCGGCGAAAGGCCGGTTTTGAGGCCGGTCAGGCCCAATAACCAGCGACGCTGGGCGTAAAGTTCATCGCAGGGCGGCAGAAAGGCGTGCCGGGTCCAGGCGTTAAGAACCTTTTGCATAGCTCGTTGCCGGGTCGGGTCGTTGTAGCCGGTTGTTTCGGCGGCCGGGTTGGGGGCCAGATGCCGGGTTAATAAATTACTTACTGCCGGTTGCCCGGCCATCAGCAATTTTTGGATGGCCGGCAAGCGGTTCTCGTCGGCCTGGTCAAAGCCGGCGGCTTGTTGTAAGGTTTGTAAAAGAATTAAGTGAGACATTACGATTCTCGATTTACGATTTACGATTTACGATTGAAATCAGCGCCAGAGCTAATCGTAAATCCAAAATCGTAAATCGTAAATCGATATAGACCCTAAAGGTTGCGCAAACAAGTTTGCCAAAACCTTTAGGCTCTTTTGTTTAAACCATTTGGAATTGCAACACGCAGCTCTTTTTATCGAGATTTACCTCAAAACCGCTAATTTTGGTTTTTAAGCCCATCCGGTTGCGCATAGCGGCGGTTGAAATATTGAGGTAGGGGCAAACAAAGGGCTTGATGCCGGCTTCCACCAGGTCTTTTTCGACCTGCATCAAGACGCAATTTTCGATAATGAAGTCAATATCGTCATCCATTCTCTTTATATCAAAACGGGTGGCGATGCCAAATTCATCTACAAAAAGACGGCCTATTTCGGTTAAAACGTCTTGCGGGTCCTCGCCGCCAATCTCCAGGCCCATTGTTTTTTCCAGCAACTCTAACATGCCGTTGCCAATCAGGTTGGTGGTGGCTAAAGCCGATTCGCCAAAGAGATCCCACAATCCTTTTTCCAGGCCATAAATGATCATGGCGTTAATACGGGCTAAGTTTCTCTTTTTTTCTTCTTCTGTTGCCATTTGGATATAGCTCCTATCTAAATTTGATGTGAGCGCGTTGCAAACAGGTTGTTTGTCCGGCGCCGGCCAATTCCTGAAACTTACCGGCGCTATATTAATCCATTTGAGACACACCCGTTAATGATTTTTATAGTATGGCGTTAATTTGGCGGCCTGTGTTGAGCCTGGCTTTAGCCAACCGTTTAACCTGCATTGGTCGCCCCTAAATCATCTGAAATTGCAAATTGCAGCGATGGTTGCCGGTGTCGATATCAAAGCGGCTGATTTTAGTTTTGGCTCCCAGCCGCTGGCGCAAGCCGGCGGCGGCAATGTTGAGATAGGGACAGACAAAGGGTTTAATGCCCGCTTCAATCAAGTCTTGTTCCACTCGCATCAGAACACAGTTTTCCACAATAAACTCTATGTCGTCATCTGTTTTGTCCACATCAAAGCGGGTGGCAATGCCAAATTCGTCTACAAAAAGCCGGCCAACCTCGGTCAAAATATCTTGGGGGTCTTCGCCGGCAATCTCCAGGCCCATGGTTTTTTCCAGAAGGGCCAACATGCCCTCGCCCACCGTATTGGTGGTGGCCAGGGCCGACTCGCCAAAGAGGTCCCACAGCCCTTTTTCCAGGCCGTAGATAATCATAGCGTTAATGCGAGCCAGATTTCTCTTTTTTTCTTCTTCTGTTGCCATTTGGATATAGCTCCTTGATTTGGATTTACATCATAATTTAACAGTTATGGGAAATTTTCGCCTTTTATCGTGAGCGCCTTACAGAATACCTTGCAGCTTTGCGACCAGGGCCCGCGTTTCTGAAAAGGCCATGCCAATGTTAACGTTGGCCGCGGTCAGGCCAAGCAGCAGCGTTTGGTCATCAATAAAGGTGACAATAAGGTTGCCTTTGCTGCCCTGGACCAGGGTCTGGTTAAAGTCGCCGCGTTCCATTTGTTCTACGCTGCGTTTGCTCAAACCAACCAAAGCGGCCCCGGCCGCGCCAATCAAGCCTTCATCCAGTTTGCCGACCGGAACGTTGATAGAGTAAACCAGACCGTCAAGCCCAATAATGGCCGAGCCTTCAATGTCCGACGAATCGGCCAGCATTTCGGCCAGAGCGTCGGCCAAAAGTTCGCTTTTTTTCTTTCTGGTTGCCATAGTAACATTCTCCTGATTTAATGGTATTGAATCAATTGTTGATAGTTGGGTTTCTTCATCCAGGCGTTTTGCGCCTTCTAACAGCAGGCCGGACCAACTGCGGGTAATGGTAACCGCCGGCGGTTCCAGGCCCATTTCTAAAATAAAGCGTCCTTCTTGCCAATTTAATATCCGGTAAATCACCTCCTCGCCCCGGGTATCGCCCAGGGCAGCGTGTTGTACGGACCCCTCGTTAAAAAAGAGGGTGGCCTGTTGGTCGTTGTGTTCAATTATCAGGCGGGCCGTTTTGCGGTCCTGACAGTTGTGTTGAATCAGGTCGGCCACGGCCATATCCTGTAAATTGCCTTGCATTGCCATAAGCATACTCCATTTACGATTTTGGATTTACGATTTACGGTTTGCGATTTATAGTATTACCTCGCAACATTCAGTTTCCACTGTCGTTTGATGGCGCTGATGGTTGTGTTGGTCAGGCGGCGATAGCTTTGATGCCGGTTGGGAACCAGCACGGCCAAAATCAAATTTTGCTCGTTAATCGTAAAGGGGCGACAAACCAGCCGCCGGCCTTCGGTATCGTAAAGCGAAATTTCATCGGTTTGGGCCATGCCCAGTTGGTCGCTGGCCTGGGCGGCTGTTTTTTGCACCAGGGCCACCACCGCCGATTGGGTATCGGCGTCTTGGCCGGGCGCGGCGGCCGAGGCCAGGGGAAAGCCGTGCCGGTCGGTGACAACGGCGATGGGGAAGCCGCCTTGTTTGTTCATTTCGGCCAGTAGTTGGGCCAGTTCATTTGAGCCAAATTTTGAGTTTTTGTTGGTCACAGGTTTACCTCTGGGTGTTGGTAATTAGTAATTGGTAATTAGTAATTGGTAATTGGTAATTGGTAATTAGTAATTGGTAATTGGTAATTGCTAATTGGTAATTGCTAATTGCTAATTGTTAATTGATATCATATCTAAACTGAATTTAGACGCGAGAAAAAATCCAAAATCCATAATCCAAAATCGGTTAGGTCATTTCACGTTGCACATTTTTAACGACGCCGTTGATAATGGCTTTGAGGGTGTCAAAGACGCCCTGGCCGCGCACGGCGACTGATTCAAAGGTAGGCTGGCCGTTAACGTGTAAGATATTACGCAGCAACGGGGCGGGCATGGCGTTGGGCAGGTCTCGCTTGTTGAATTGAACCACCAGGGGAATATCGGCCGGCAGGTTAAGCGAGGTCAGATGGGCCTTCATATTTTCCCACGATTCCAGATTGTCGGTGGTGCGGTTGGCGCCCGAATCGGCCACAAAGACTACCCCGTCGGCTCCGCGTAAGACCAATTTACTGCTGGCTTCGTAGTAGGATTGGCCGGGGACTGTGTACAGGTGAATTTTGGGGGTCAGGCCGCTAATTTTACCCAGTTCCAGTTGCAAAAAGTCAAAGTAAAGGGTGCGGTCTTCGGCGGTTTTAAGCGAGACTAACTCGCCGCGCCGGCGAGGGTCTACTTTGGCGTGAATCTGCTCCAGGTTGGTGGTTTTGCCGCTTAAGGCCGGGCCGTAGTAGACCACTTTCAGATTCAGTTCGCGTAATTGCCAGTTTATAAACATAATTCTACTCCGGGTGCTATCTTAAAAATGGTATGGGACACGAATGAACACAGATTCACACGGATTTTGCCGCTACGCTTATGTTTTTTAATCTGTGTTTATCCGTGAAATCCGTGTCCTGTAAAGAAGGTCTTATTCCTGCCACAGGTCATCTAAAGCGTCGCTAAACAGGTCGGGCAAGTTCTCTTCTGCCGGCAAGGCTTCGGCGGGAGGCCGGCATTGCTGCTCCGGCGGGGCTTCGGCGGCAATCTCGGCCAGTTGGCGGGCGGCTTTTTTAATGACCATTCTGGCCCAGCCCAGAGGCGTTTCGGTGGAAACCTGCACCAACAGGGCCAGGTGATGGCCGGCCTCGCCAATGAAGGTGTGGGTGCTTTGGCCCTCGCGCAGGACCATCTGGTTATCCTGGTATTGGCCGGTCAGCCGGGCAATTTCGTGGCTGGCGGCCAGGTCTCCGGCCACCAGGGAACCCAGGGCCACCGTATTTTTTGAGTTTTGCCCGCCCCGGGTAGAGATAACCTGGCCGGTTACGTCGGCCAACAGGATAAAATGGGCCGGCGTATTTTGAGCCAGACCGGTCAATAAATCTTCAATGGCTTCTTGTTGGGCCGGATAAAGAACCAGGCCGCTGCGCAGGTTATATTGCCGGGATTGTTTTTGAGTCATAGTTGCGCTCCTTTTACAATTTCGGATTTTGGATTTACGATTGGATTTGGAGCAACCAGCATAATCGTAAATCAGGTTAGTGCTTAGTCAAATAATTTATCTAATTCGGCCTCAAAAGCCCGGTCAACCGTTGGGTTGAAAATTTGCTGTGGGGTAACCTGCGCCACCTTGCTTACAATTTGGCGCAGGGCCAGGGCGGTTTGCCGGGCGTGATACCAAACCGTGCCCAGGCGGCTGCTGTACGAGCTGCGGTCAATGACCAGAATAAGCAGCTGTTGCGGCCCAATATTAACGGCATACAGGTAGCCGTTGTCGCTTTCGCGGTAGGCCAGGTTGATGGCCTCGGCATCGGCGTCCAGGACCCGGCCGGCTTCGCTTAAGGTGGCCATGCCGGCCCCTAACAGCGATCCCATTTCTACCGCCGGCAGTTTATCGGTATGGCCGGCGCGGGCGATGGCTTGCCCTTGAATATCGGATAAAAAGACGCAGCGGGCGCCAACATCGGTTAGCAGTTGCTCTAACATTTGGTTGACCTGTTGGTAATGGTCATCGGACAAAACCGGCATAGCGGGTTGAGCCGGCTCTATATCGCCCAGAGCTTCTTGCACTACCTGCCGGAAGGTATTAATTTCCAGGGGTTTGGTCAGGTAGCGATAGGCTTGCAAGCGGCGGGTTTCGGCTTTCAGAGCATCGCTGCCGTAAGCGGTGATCATAATGACCTGGGCCGAGGGTTGGGCATAGTGAATGGCTTCCAGCAATTCCAAGCCATCAATTTCGCCCATATTATAATCGGTTATTACCAGGTCAAAGGGCTGCTCTAACAAATAGTCCAACGCGACAAAGCCGTCCGTAGCGGTCGCCACGTGATAATCCAGCTTTTTTAAGCTGTTCTCTAATACGGTCAAAATTGGTTTTTCGTCGTCTACTATCAGAATCTGTTTTTTGCTCATTGCAGCCCGTTGATTCAACATTAAGACCAGGAAAAAATCGCCCGGCAGCAAAAAAATTTTAGGGTAAGGTTTTGAATTGCAAATACAGTATAACAGATAACGGGCGACATGACGGTTAGGAAAAGTTGGCAAAGGTTGGGCGCGAGGCCAATTCACCATTCACAATTAATCTCCTTTTTCCCGCCGCAATATTTCATACGGGACCAGGCCGGCAGCCACAGCTTGCTCAAAGGTCATCGGTTTGGATACATCAACTTCAGGAGACGGCTTGTTGCCGGCCGGGGCGTCGTTAACCGGGTTGGGTTTGGGGCGGTGGCCGTTTTTATGGTCAGGTCTATCGGGTTGGTCGTCCCGTCCCCCGCTAAATAATTTATCCAACTCGTCTCCAAAAACATCTTCTACATCTACCCCGTCAAATACAGGCTCGGGCGGGGCGCGGTTAATCAGTAACGGCTCCAGTTCAAGGGCGGTTTGTTTGGTGTAGAACCAAACGATGCCCGGTTTGCTCTCGGCCCCAAAAATAACGGCCAGCAAGAGTTCTCCATTAACATCATAAGAGTAGATGTTGTAATCGTTCCCTTCATGGTAACTGGATTTAAACATAGAGGTGTGGCTGCCCAGCAAGTTAGCCAGTTCTATAGAGGCCAAAAAGTTGGCTGCCACCAGGGCGCTGATACTGGCTGTATCCAAATCTTTAGCCTCGCCCATAACGCAAACCGGAAATCCGCTGGAACTAATAAGCAGCACGCACCGGGCGTGGGTGTGAACCTGCAAAGAGTTTAACTGTTTTTGAGCGGTTTCATTGATCAGTTGCTTGCCGGGGACAGGCAGCTTTGAATCAGCCCGGGTACGCCCGACTGCCTGTTCAACAATTTCCCGGATCTGTTCCACGCTAAAGGGTTTGTCAATGTAACCATCCAGTTTTACATTGCCGATGGCCTCGCGCAGCCTGTTGGTGCTATAGGCCGTCATCAGCACCACCTGCGTGCCCGGCGAGATATGACGCACGGCCTGAGACAAATCCAGCCCGTTTAAGCCGGGCATGTTATAGTCGGTAATGACCAGTTCATAATTGGCTTGCTGCAACTTATTTAAAGCTTCATCGCCATCATAAGCAACTTCTGTTATGTAGCTGCCGCCCAGTTTTTCCAGGCTGGCGGCGACCATCATGGCTATATTGGGTTCATCATCTACAATTAAAACACGTGTTGCAGGCATTTTGTTTTGACTCATGGTAATATTAAATTAGCTTTAATGGGACACGGATTTCACGGATAAACACGGATTATATTTAAAGATTAAAGAAAAAATCCGTGAAAATCTGTGTAATCCGTGTCCAAACTTTAAATGTAACCTTGTCAAGATAAAGATGCTACGCTTTGCCGGACAGGGCCTCTGAAGCCGCCCGGCGAATCTCGCTAAATTCTACCGGCTTGTCCAGAACGCGCCGGATAGAAATATCAGCCGCTTGCTTGTTTAAATAATCATCGCTATAAGCGGTAATCATAATAATGACCGTATGCGGGTATAATTGCCGCACGCGGGCAGCCAGGGTCAGGCCGTCTATGCCGGGCATCTTGTAGTCTGTTAGCAGCAGGTCAAACGGTTGGCGCTTAAAAAGTTGCAGGGCTTGTTCTCCGCCGGCAGCGGTGATAATCTCGCAGTTGGGCAGTTTTTCCAAACCGGCTTGCAGGGTCAGGGCCACAGTTTCTTCATCATCCACAATTAAGATGCGCTGGCGTTTTTCACTTTGTTGGTCCAATGCGTCCGGCCTGGTTACAGGCAAGGCCGCCGGTATTTTCAGGGTAAAGCAACTGCCCCGGTCCGGTTCGCTCTCAAACTCAATCTGGCCGGCGTAGGCTGCGGCCACGGTCTTTACCACGGCCAGGCCCAGGCCCACCCCCCCATAGTTACGGGCAAACAAGTCGTCAATCCGGTAAAAGGAATCAAAGATATGGGCTTGTTCCGCCGCCGCTATCCCAATGCCGGTATCGGCCACCTACAGGTGATGCCAACCGGCGACAGCCTCTATTTTTAGCTCGACCCGGCCGCCGGCGGGGGTATATTTGAGGGCGTTATCTACCAGACAATCCACGGCTTGCCGGATGTGATAAGATTGGGCCGTTATCAGGGCCGGCTGCG
>JAJRVO010000235.1 GCA_024277275.1 Chloroflexota bacterium | reverse complement strand
CTGTCTCATTTCAGAGCGCAGTAAATGGTAATTAGTAATTAGGGATTGGCTTAATAACCAATTACCATTTACCAATTACAACGTTGAGGGACAGTTATTTAATTCTCATTACTTAATGTCATTTCGACCGAAGAATGAGCGAGAAATCCCCTAGAACTATGCTTGTAAGCTAAGACTGTGGGGATTTCTCCCTACGGTCGAAATGACATGCCATCACTTACAATGTTGCCACTACCGGAAATTTTACAAACAACTTTAAAAATAGCGCAACGACACTAATTTTAAGCCACTATAATAGCACCAAGCCCAACTATTCGCAATGCCATTTAGAAGTGGTGGTTGTTTCCTCTTGGTAAGCATCTAAAAATAAGTTCCTGCAAAAGGAGTCAAAAAGTACACTTTTTGACCCGTAAAACGGGAAGTTATTTTTGGACGGTCACTTAAAGTCTCAGAAAACACTTTTAGCATTGACGCCCCATCATTTCTATGCTAGAGTCAGGGCTATCGCTTAAAATAATCTCTAAAAACTACACTGAAGTACTGTTTCAATACAAGAGACATTCTACAATAAATGCCAACAAAAACACCTGCCGCTTATAAATTATCTGGTTTTGGTCTAACCAAGACCCTAAACATTTTTTGCAGCCTCGGTTGGACAACCTTTAGAGGTTGGCACGTTGCCTGCAAAAAATCCTTAACACAATCTGGCCGCTATCCTTACGCCAGAATTTGGATACCTTGCTTACTAATAGTAATTACCCTGGCTTGTGCAACCAATACCCCCGTAGCCCGGGTGTCCACGGCTCGACCTACCAGAACACCGTTGCCAACCTTTACCAATACGCCAATTCCTCCGTCGCCTACATCTACGCCCATTCCTACCAATACCCCTCTTGCCACCGATACCCCTGTCCCCACTGATACCCCTGTCCCCACCGATACTTCTATTCCGCCAACTGACACCCCCATCCCTACCGATACCCCTATTCCTACCAATACTTCCGTTCCACCTACTAATACGCCTTTGCCGACAAATACCCCGCTACCCACAGCAACGTTTACACCCATACCGGCCGCTGTCTCTCCTTTGGTAGCGCCAACCATTACCCCTATTCCCCACTCTCCGCCCGGTAGCTACAGACCCAGAAATGTAAAATCAGAGACAAACTGTGCCCATGTGGGTGTCTATGGTGTTGTTAGAGATGGGGACGATGACAATGATCCAATCATACCAAACGTCACCATCCAGGTAACCGGGGATGATGATCCCTATAAAGGTCCATACTATGCAACAACAGACTCAGACGGCTTTTACGGCATTGTCTTTGGTGAATTTGGGGAGGTGGGCAGAGTTAAATTTACGGCAAAAGTTTATGGCAACAACGTTTCTTCTGAAGAGAGAGTGTGGGAGACAGATAAAGATTGCCACGATGAGGATAATATACAGGTAATGAAGATAAATTGGGCCAAATAGTACCAAAAGACAAGGCGTTGGTCTTGGTTTCGGCCGGCTAATGTTAAAACCATAATGCGTAACGAGTAACGCGTAACCTTTTACGCGTTACTCGTTACGCATTATGGTTAACTCTGGCCCAATATGGCCGAATTGAAAATCATCGCCCAAAAGACAACAAACAAAAATTGGAGGCATTTTTATATGAGCATTAAACCCGACCACTGGATTGAAAAGATGGCTCGCGAGCACAATATGATTGAGCCGTTTGAGTCGAGCCAGGTAAAAAAGGGCGTTATTTCTTACGGCGTTTCATCCTACGGCTACGATATCCGGGTGAGCGATGAATTTAAAATTTTTACCAACGTTAACAATACCGTGGTAGACCCTAAAAATTTCGACAATCGCTCTTTTGTTGAGTTCAAGGGCGATATCTGCACCATCCCCCCCAACTCATTTGCCCTGGCCCGGACCATTGAGTATTTCCGCATCCCCCGGAATGTGTTGACCATCTGTTTGGGCAAAAGCACATATGCCCGCTGCGGCATCATTGTCAACGTCACCCCCTTTGAGCCGGAGTGGGAGGGCTTTGTTACTATCGAGATTTCTAACACCACGCCCCTACCGGCCCGCATTTACGCCAACGAGGGCATTGCTCAGGTGCTTTTCTTTGAGGCCGACGAGGAGTGTCGCACCTCTTATGCGGATAAAAAGGGGAAATACCAAAAGCAGGTAGGGATTACGCTGCCCACGGTTGATAAAGAGAGTTAATTTTACTCTTCCCTAAAAATAGCCTCCGCATAATGCAAAAGCTCGGCTTTGCGTTCTTCGGGGGTTTCTTTCAAGTCGAGATAAATCTCCAACGCCTCTTTGGGAGTTAACTCCTCGGCGGACACTCCGCCCAGGCGATGACGTTGGACGCGGTCAATATCGCGGACGATGCTGGCAATGTAGCCTGCGCCGCGCAACGCCCGGCGAATGGGCTTGTCGTCCAGCAAAATCTCTTGAGCCTCTGTGGCTTTGATAATCAGCCGCACCACGGCCCCATCGACGTTTTGTTCCTCCAACTCGTCCAAAATCTGGGTCATAGGGTCATCAGAGGCAGTTACATTGATGCGGATGGTTACAAAACGGCGGGCATCGACAGGGATAAATTCCCATTCGGTTTTGCCGCGCTCTATCCGGGCCATCACAAAGCCTTTGCGCTCTTTTTCTTCGCCAAAGTCAATGCGCTCCAGGCTGCCGGGATAAACAATGGGCGGATGCCGGCCGTCATTTAACTCCTGATGTTTGTGGATGTGTCCAAGAGCCACATAATCCCAGGCGGAATCGGTCAGCAGGCTTTTTTGCACCACAATATCGCGGCCAATCATCACGCTCTGTTCGCTGCCTTGTTTGGCTTGGCTGACAGAAAAGTGAGCCGTGAGTACGGCCGGTATGTCAGGTTGTTCTTGTACCTGGCCCGCCATATCCTCAATATTTTTGTAAATCATATCGCCAAGCGCTATGTCCAAATCATCCAGGGTCATATTCCTGAACTCTTCGTAGGCCAGCAATCGACCGCGCTGCGGATAGGGCGCAGTAGCCACTTGCAGGGGTTGCCCCCGGCGACAAGTGATTTGATGAACCTCTTCCCGTCCGGCCACAATTACGCCCGGCACGTTGAGCACCCCAAAGATGTCCAGGCTATTGGCCGCCCGGTCGGCGGTAGCCATATCATGATTGCCGATTAGTAAAATCACGGGTACGTCATTATCGGCCAGACGTTTGATGCGCCGGGCAAACTCGCGCTGAAAGGTGGGGGTGGGCCGCTGATTTTTGTAGGCGTCGCCGGCAAAGATGCAAACGTCAACCTCGCGCTCCAGGGCTATGTCGATGACCTGACTCATCCGCCGCAAAAAGTCAACCACCCGGCTATTCAACCCCGATTTTGAGTCGAGTCGCCCGTAATTTTCCATCCCGACGTGGATATCGGCTAAGTGGAGCAAGTTAATAGGTTTTGTCATCAATCCCTTTTTAATGTATGAGATGATTCGGTAATTGTTTAGGTCGTTTTATTCAACCGGACGGACGACGAATGGCGAATGGCGAATGGCGAACGACAAAAACCTTGTGCAAGCATTTCATTCGTCCACCGTCGTTTGTCATTCGTCCTTTTTTATGTTACGTTGAATTACCGAATCCTTTCCATTCAAGTTGCTTGTCTCTGCATCACTATTGGCTCAAATAAGATTCGAGGTCATCAATGGTAAAAGGCCACTCAAGTTCAGTGTCGGCGTTGGGGATGGCGATAACCGGAATCCGGAAGGCGTATTGTAAGCCAAATTTGTCGAGGTCGTGGGTGATGTCCACCACGTCAATTTCCATAGGGACATCGTAGGCAACCTGCATCAGTAATGAGTACGCTTTGTCGCACAGGCCGCAATCTAACTTGGTGTAAAAGGTTACGTTTTTCATGCCCGTATTATACACCAAAGGCCGGAGACGCGCCTATTCTCCGGCTTTTGTAAGTTTCGAATTTATAGAAGTGTAGCGTCGTAGAGCGGTAATTAGTGGAGGGTTGGAAGAAGGGCGTTAGGCATTCCCGAAAAAATAATGATCCCAAAACCGTTTCAGACATTCGTCAGTTTTAAGCGTCAGAAGGCTATTTTGGGGAATGCTTTAAAGCTTTTTCGCGTTAATTTCAAGATTTCTAAGTTTACGACCATTGTTGT
>JAJRVO010000234.1 GCA_024277275.1 Chloroflexota bacterium | reverse complement strand
TTAAGTAATGAGAATTAAATAACTGTCCCTCAACATTGTAATTGGTAAATGGTAATTGGTTATTAAGCCAATCCCTAATTACTAATTACCATTTACTGCGCTCTGAAATGAGACAGTTATTTAATCCCGATTCCTAAGGAGATTTGGGATGAGTACATTAGGAGAAAAATATGACCAGCTTTACCCGGAAAAACAAGGCGATAAAGATATTGACTCGGCGTTAAACGTTTCGGTGAAGCCAGTAAGGGTCAATAGTTGGCCTACAGACCGCCATCAAGCCCTGGTTTACCTGGCGCGGCCAGGTGGGCGACTGCTGGAAATAGGTTGTGGGCAAGGACAGGTATTGGCTACTTTGGCCCCCCATTTTGATGAAGTGATTGGCACCGAATTATCTATTACCCGGGCAGAACGAACACGCCAAAACTTGGCTTACTTGCCCAATTGTCGTATCCTTAATGAGTCACTGGAAACGTTGGGCACAACAGCTACTCTACCTTTTGATTGCATTATTTGGGCAGACGTGATAGAGCATATAGTAGACGTAATAGAAACCATGCATCTTGTGGCCGGTTTATCTCGCCCTGGTACACAATTGGTAACGGTAACGCCTAATGTGGCCTATTTACCTCAACGTCTCCGTTTATTGCGTGGCTGGTCACCAAATACCAGTTTGCCGTTACATCGTAACGAAGGGTTTACTGACGATCCGGCCAAAACGATTTTGCGTGATGGTGGACATCTTCACTACTTTACCTTTCGTCAAGTAGAGATATTGTATCAAATAGCCGGCTTTAAACCGGAGCAACGTATGGGTATTGGAGGGCGTTTAAGCCGTTTTCGCAACTATTGGCCTACGTTGCTTAGTGGTGCGGTGTGTGTATCCGGCGTTTTCCAAGGTGAAACACAGGGATAAATGAAGTTCTTGTGCTAGTCGTAAATTTTAATTTTTGTTGATCCTCAAGAATATTATGAACAGGATTTCTTTTTTTTATGGCAGCGGAAGTGGTTTTTCAGGTCAGCGATTCGCCCTGGAATTGTTGATCAAAGGGCTGCGCCAACGCGGTTGGCATGTGCAGATAGTCAATACACCGTTACTCAATCGAGTGGCAGAGCATAGTGGTGCAGGGATATATGCAAGTAGGTTGGGGTTGGCCCTACATTTGTTGATTGCCTGGATGAAGGGACTTCGGTTAGCTTTTGGACCGGGTATAATGATCGTCGGTCTTGGTCAGACAAAATTTGCTTTGATACGGGATGGATTCCCGCTATTGTTTAAAAGGATTTTTGTCCGTAGTGGCCGGGCGATAATAGCGCTGAATGGTAACCTCCTTATGCATTGGGACTACCATTCTTTAGAAGCCAAGTTTTTACGGAGTCTTGCCCAAGCTGCTGGCTATATAACTGTTGTTGGTCCAAACCAAAAAACTCAACTTATTGCGCTAGGCATTCCTGCTGAGAAAGTGGCGGTCATAGACAACACCTGTTTATTGTCTTCTATCACTACACAAGAATGTAAAGACAAGCAGACATTGACTGATCAGCAACCACTAAATATTCTCTATTTAAGCAGCTTGATTGAAAGCAAAGGATATCCTGAATTTGTGGAAACAATTGGTAAATTGGCCACTCGGGCCAGTTTTCCAGTTGAGGCCACTTTATGTGGCAAAATTACACTAGCAGAGGCAGATAGCCAATTTATAACGTTCAAAGTTGCCAGAGACTGGATTGAAGAAAGAATTGCTCAAATTAATAAGTCTTCGTTTGTACGATTGCATTGGATTAACGGAGCAACTGGTGCAGCCAAAGAAAAACTTTTTCGAGAGGCTCATATTTTTATTTTACCCAGTCAGTATAAGATAGAAGCGCAGCCAATTGCTATTCTTGAAGCTTTGTCCAGTGGGTGTGCAGTAATAACAACAAAAGTTGGCGAGATTCCGACAACGGTTAGTGATCAAACAGCTTTGCTCTTGGATATAGTTACTCCCGAAACTATAGCTGAGGCGATTTTGAACCTGCAACATAATCCTGATAAACGTCAACAGTTGGCCCTTGATGGTTTAAAACTCTATGAAAAACGGTTTGCTTATAGCAACCATATTGATCGTTGGGAGAAATTGCTATGTGAAATGGATAAGGTTTAGTGAGAGATAAACAAGAGTATCTTGCAGGTAAAAAACTGTATGGTGATGACTTTAATTTAGATGAACTCGAAGAATGGTTTAAAGATGAAAGTGAAGGATATGCCAATTTATTAGGCGCTGAAATAAATCAGAGTAAAAATCAGAATCGTCAATACACCTACCATGCGTTAAACAATAAATACGGCTTTAACTTTTTGCCCGATGACAAAAAATCTTTCAATGTGCTTGGCTGTGGTAGCGCATATGGCGATGAATTCAAACCGATTTTGGAAAGGGTGGATAAAATAACAATTTTAGAGCCTTCAGATGCATTTGTTGTTCAAGATATAAACAAGGTGCCCGTTACCTATGTCAAACCAAATATGGATGGCTCACTGCCTTTTCCAACAAATTCTTTTGATCTGATCACTTGTTTTGGCGTGCTACACCATATTGCCAACGTAAGTACAGTGGTTGGAGAGCTTTATCGTTGCTTGAGGCCGGGCGGATATCTTTTAGTTCGTGAGCCAACTTTGTCAATGGGTGATTGGAGAAAGCCCAGAGCAGGTTTAACCAAGAGGGAGCGGGGAATTCCTTTGAATATTTTCCGCCAAATTATTTCTACAACAGGTTTTGAGGTTATAAACGAAAAAAGATGTATGTTCTCCCTAACCCGTCACCTAAACCGTATAATGAAAGAACCTGTTTATAACTCAAAAACAGCTTTACTAATTGATGAGGTTTTTTGTTGGCTATTTGCCTGGAATAGCAAGTATCATGCCCCCAAAAAAATTGATAAGTTAAGGCCCACTTCCGTTTTTTATGTATTATCAAAATCGGTTAGAGATTGAAAATACAAATATTAACCTATGAGTTCATATCCTATGCATATCTTGTTATTAAACCAATATTTCCCCCCCGACACCTCTGCTACCGCCAAGATGTCTAAATTGGTAACGGATGCCTTTACCGAAGAACATCAGGTAACCGTACTGGCTGGTCGACCATCCTACAGACCTACCCAATATCACCCCTATTATCTGTGGCGTCGAGAAACTCAGGGCAATCTGACTGTAGATCGAGTTGGTTCAACAGCCTATCCCCGGCATCGTATGCGTGGTCGAGTGACCAACTATCTTTCATACCTGGCGCTGGCTGTACCCCGCGCCTTAACCATTAAGGCCGATATTGTTCTTAGTATGACGGACCCACCCATTGCCGGTGTTGCCGGAGCGTTGGTGGCCCGCCTACGCCGCCGTCCTTTTGTATACAATATTCGAGATTTGCATCCGGATATGGCCCTGGCCGGGGGCATGGTGCAGCCGGCATGGTGGGTGCACGGTTGGGAGCAATTGCATAGATGGGCGCTAAAACAGGCCACCCAAATTATTGTTTTGGGAGAGGATATGCGAGATCGGGTTATAGCCAAAGGGATAGACCCGGATCGGGTGGTTATAGTTAGGGATGGCGCTCCGGTGCTCCCTCAGGTTGCTTCATCCAGCCATCCTGTGGCTCAAGAGATTCGGGGTGATTATCGCTTTGTGGCCTTGCATGCCGGCAACTTGGGATATTATGGAGCCTGGAATACGCTGATAGAAGCGTCTAAGTTGCTTCATGATGATGGGCTGGGATTCATTTTTGTGGGTGAAGGAGCAGCCAAATCTGAAGTTGAAGAACTGGCAAAAGGAAATAATAATGTAAAATTCTTGCCGTTTCGTCCGGTAGAGGAAGTGCCGTATGTCTTGGCTGCCGGCGATATTCATATTGTCACTATTCGTCATGGAGCCGAAGGGGTAATTGTGCCCAGCAAACTTTACCCAATTTTGGCGGCGGGTCGTCCGGTGCTAGCTGTAGCCCCTGAAACAAGCGATGTGGCCCGCATTGTAAGGGCCAATCAGTGCGGTGTTGTGGTCGATCCGGATGAGCCGGCCTCGGTAGCGGCAGCAATTCAAACCCTGAGTCAAGATCGGGATCAGTTAGAACAAATGGGACAAAACGCGCGAGCTATTGCTCCCGAATATGAAAGCAACAAACAACTTGAGCGTATGATAAAGCTCTTGGAACAGATTGTATATAATTAAGGAGAAAATATTACTATGTGGAAAAATCGTCGAGTTCTGGTTACAGGAGGCTCTTCTTTTATTGGTTCTCATCTGGTTGATGCTCTTATAGAGAGAGGCGCCAAGGTCAGGATTGTGGATGATTTAACGAGTGGCAAGCTAGAGAATATCCAGGCACGGTTAGCAGCCGGTCAAGTTGAGTTTATCCAGGCTGATCTGCGCGAACCTGGCATTACTCGCGCTGCTATGCAAGATATTCAGGTGGTTTTTCACCTGGCTGCTGATCATGGCGGACGAGGTTATGTGGATTTGCACCAAGCAGGCCCGGCTTCAAATCTCTTTTTAGATGGGTTGGTTATTTGGGAAGCTCAAAAGGCCGGCGTGGAGAAGGTTGTATTTGCGTCGTCCGGGTGTGTTTATCCTAACTTTTTGCGAAGTAACCCTGATGAAGAGGTTTATCTTACCGAGGATGTGGTTAAGCCGCCCTATGATGCCGATAATATGTACGGGTGGGCCAAACTAATGCCGGAATTAACCCTGCAAGCCTATCACAAAGAATATGGTTTAAAGGCTGCATCTTGTCGTTATTTCACGGTGTATGGCCCTAGAGGCGTAGAAAACCATGCCGTTATTGCCATGATTGCGCGAGCCTTTGTTGGTCAGAATCCGTTTGAGGTGTGGGGAGACGGCTCTCAGATTCGTAACTGGACTTATGTTGATGATATTGTAAACGGCACAATCTTAGCCGCCGAAAAGATTGACGACGGCACAGCAATTAACCTGGGGACTATGGAACGGGTACAGGTAATAGATGCGGTAAGAATGGTCTTGGAGTACACTAACCAACAGGCTGAAATCAAGTTCTTGCATGATATGCCCACCGGCCCTCTAAATCGAGTAGCAGATAATTCTCTGGCTAAAAAATTACTGGATTGGGAACCGCAAGTCCTTTTCCGCGACGGTTTGCAGCGCACAATTGAGTGGTATTTTTCCACTAAAGATAAAGAACAGGTAAAAGCAATTCTGGAGGGAATGTTAACCGAACGTTAAACCCGGCAATAAATTACTTTTAAATATCAATTGCCCCGCTGCAAACAGCGGGGCAATTCATTTGATTTTATGTTGTTCATACGGTAAGATTAACTTTTGCTATAGTTTGTAAGAAAAACATTTTGACTCTTGTAGCGGCGTACCCTTGTGGTCGCCCCGTAGGGTAGGCACAAGCCGTACCGCTACCCAAAACATAGATAGTTGTTTAAATATAAATGGTGAAGACGGTTGATGGCTTTTGATACTTCAATATTGGATGCGGCGCTGGCTCGCCGTCGCGCCAAGCATGAACAAGAACGTCGGGAGTTGTTGGCCAGGCTCTTGCGCTTGCTGGATAAGCTGGCCCCGGATTATGGCATTAAAAAAGCGTATATCTTTGGCTCTATTACCATACCGGGTCGGTTTGGGCCACATTCAGATGTGGACATCGCCGTTGAGCAAATTAGCCAAACACGATTTCTTGAGGCAATGAGTCAGTTCTCAACATTGTTAGGGCGCGAAGTCGATCTGATAGAACTAAGCAAATGTCACTTTGATTATCGTATTCGGGAGAAAGGAATTGTATGGGAAAAGACGACTTGACTATCCTCAAGGCAGATGTGGCTAACCAAATGTCTCTTATCAAGATTGTTGTAGACAGGTTAGAGGAACGGGCTCATAATGTACAGGCTGATGATGAGAGTCGCTTAGAAAGCGTTGCCTATCAGATTCACAATTTATATAGCGCCGTTGAAGACTTGCTTAAACTTGTGGCTACTCATTTTTAAAATAATATTGCCGATCCTGCCCGTTGGCATACTGAACTGCTGTATAGAATGACCAGAGATATAGCCGGTGTTCGCCCGGCCTTGCTCTCAGAGGAAAGCTATCTCATCTTGAACGGCCTGCGCAGTTTTCGCCACTTTTTTCGACATGCCTACAGCGCTCCCATAGAGTATGCCCAGCTTCTAATCAATCTAAATAAAGCTCGTCGACTTTACCCTGCTCTGGAGCAAGATGTTTCTTACTTCCTGCAACAACTCGAAGGAGAGTCGTTCGAGAATCTGAAAAATGATAAATAGCAAAGTTGAACTTGACCCCAAACTGAATACGGACCAGATCACCCCCGAACTGATCGAATATATCGTTCAAAAAATTATTGACCGCTTTGATCCCTACCAGATTATTCTATTCGGCTCTTACGCCAGAGGAGATGCCGCCCCGGACAGCGACCTGGACTTATTCATTGTGCAAAGCGGTAGTGGATCTAATCGGCAGATGCGGCGAGAAATCGGCCTGGCTTTGGCCGGCCGGCGTTTTGGCATTGATCTGATCGTCCGAAAACCACAAGATGTTGAACTCAATGTACAAGACAGAAACCCATTTTACATTCATCATATCTTAAAAGGTAAAATCCTCTATGAGCAGCACGAAAACCACCAGGATGATACTCTATGAAAACCAAACTTTCCATTTTTTGCAGCAAAATTATAGAAGCCGGTTGGTTGGCAGTGGTAGTAGCGGTACCATTGTTCTTTAACATCTACACTGCTCGTACCTTTGAGCCGGATAAAATTACTTTGCTGCGCTCAATTGTCAGCATTATGATCTTGGCCTGGATTGTGCTGGTTGTTGAGCAGGGAAGCGGCAACTCTGATAGCGCTCCAATTCCTTTAACCGCCCGTTTTCGTCGTTGGCTCAAAATCCCCTTATTTCTACCAACAGTAATGTTGGTACTTGTTTATATTATCAGCACTATCTTTTCCATTTCACCGAAAGTTAGTTTGTGGGGATCCTACCAGCGATTGCAAGGCACATACTCGGCCTTGTCTTACATAGTTGTATTTGCTTTAATGGCCGGTCACTTACGCGCGCGTGAACAAGTAGACAGATTGATAACAACAGTCATTGTCACCAGTGTGCCTGTCAGTTTATATGGTATTGTCCAAAGGTATGGCCTTGATCCCTTGCCCTGGGCTGGTGATGTAACCACTCGTGTTGCTTCTAATATGGGCAATGCCATTTTTGTAGCTTCATATTTAACAATGATTATCCCGTTAACATTCAGCCGCCTGATTGAGTCGATGACGGCTATTATTAAAGAAAAAGAGGCATCTTGGGGGCATACCGTTTTAGCGGCTATATATATTTTTGTCCTGGCAATTCAACTCATCACGGTTGTGTTTAGTCAAAGTCGCGGTCCAATGTTAGGGATTTTAGGCTCTTTCTTTATTATGGGGTTGCTGCTTCTTTTGCTGTTGCGTTATCTCAACACCGATCCTTCTCACCTGTCTTTAAAAGAAATAGGACTGGCAGTGGTTTTTGCTATACCGTTAGGAATAACTGGTGGTTTGGGCGGGGTAGTTATGTCTGCCTTAAACAAAGGCTGGCGCTGGTTATGGTTAAGCTGGATAGGGGTAGCGGCTATGGCTATTGGGTTTGTGGTAACCTTAAATCTAAACCTACCTTATCTGGCTCCTTATCTGGACCCTGTTCGTCAAATGCCGTATGTTAGCCGGTTATCACAGGTTATGGAAACAGAAGGCGGATCAGGAAAGGTCCGCATCCTTATCTGGGATGCGGCTATGGATTTGATAGAGCCTCATGAACCATTAGGTATTGAGGAAGATGATATATCCGTTGAAGATAAATTCAACCTTATCAGGCCCTTGGTTGGTTATGGCCCTGAATCTATGTTTAATGCCTTTGCTTATGTTTATCCACCGGGTTTGGCTCACGTTGAGGCGCGGGGCAGTTCTGCTGATCGATCTCACAATGAGACAATGGATAGCCTGGTGATAACGGGAATATTAGGTTTTATAGCGTTTTACTATGTAATGATTAGCCTCTTTTATTATATATTGCTTTGGCTGGGGTGGGCTCCCGATAAATTGGCAAAACAAAGACTCATAGGTTGGCTCATATTGGGGGGGGGGGTAGGAACCATCATCCCGTATCTTGTGGGTGGTCGTTTGACCTTTATGCCTGTTGGTCTGCCGTTTGGCATGATAGCCGGTATGGTCATCCATTTGGTCTGGCAAGGAATAGTTCAGCAGAAATCCCCTTTGAACCAGTCAGAAGAGCCTTTCACTTCGGCAAGTTCAGCTTACGGCCTGAACCAAGTCAATGGGTCTGCCTTGAGCGAAACCGAAATAAAAGCGGAGGATAAAGCCAAATTCCCCTGGTATGCTCTATCCTTAATCGGTTTGTTGGGCGCTATAATTGGGCACTTTATAGAAGTTCACTTTGTCTTCTCTATTGCCGCTACCTAGACCTACTTCTGGGTTTTTGTGGGTTTACTTGTGGCTCTCTCCAGAATAGAAGAGGTAGAGGATACTTTTGATCAGGAAACAACTTTGCCACAAGAAACTATTCCCGCCCAAATGCCAACTGAACAGGTTACAACAACAAGGCGGTCTAAAAGACGAGCACGCCGGGCAGCCAGTAAAAGAAGAGGCGTTGCAACAACCGGCCCCTATACTACAAGACACGCAAATTCGGTAAAGCAAGAAAGTTGGGAAACATGGCTGGGCGGTCAAGGTCTGGCTATGGCCATTATTATGATTATTCTCACTTTTGATTTCATTACTCCTCAATTTGAGTTTAATCTTAGTAACCCCAACAGCAAAACCTTGTTTTGGATGCTGGTTGTTACCTGGTTTGTTGGTTTTGGTATTGCCTTATCAAACCTGGCTACTCAAGGTGATAACTGGCGGCGGCAGATAAGCTGGGGACGAGCTATGCTGTTGTACGCTATTACCTCCTTAAGCTACTTTATCTTCTACGCTATCGCCCATCGTCTCCAATTTGGGCGACGAGTGGTCGTTACTTCAATAGACGACGTTATTAAAGCGTCAAATGTTCTTGTTTATGGTCTGGCGGTATTTTATATCTTTTTACTTTTGCTGATGGTTATCATTGCTATTACCCTTTCCTGGCAATTGACCAGAGGATATCCCTTTTGGCGACCAGAAAATTGGTGGCTTTATCCCCCGCTGATATTGGCCGTCTTAACGGTAATATGGTTTAAAAACTTCGACGTGGTTCGGGCCGACATCTATCTAAAAGAAGGAGAACGCTACAGAAATAGTAAGCAATGGAACGAGGCTATTGCCTTGCATGAAAAAGGCCGTTCAATAGATAGCGATGAGGATTTTTACTACCTTATGCTTGCTTTAGACTACCAATTGATGGCCCAAGACGCTAGTCTTGATGCGTCTCAACGACAATTTGCCTGGCAGCGAGGCGAGGAGATTGCCCTTGAAGCCAGAGAGATTAACCCTTACAACCCTGATAATACAGGCAATATGGGTCGATATTATTTTACCCTTGGTCAAATTTTTAGCGCTGACCGTTTTCAAGATGCTCTGGCCTTTTTTGAAAAGGCTACAGTTCTGGCTCCTTCCAATGTTATTTACCATAATTTATGGGCGCAAACTCATTACATTTTACAAAACTATGATGTGGCCGTTGATAGATTGCAAACTTCTGTTTCAATTGACCCCAGATATTTTCCAACCTGGATTCTTCTGGGAGATACGTATGCGGCTATGGGCAATGTTGACCAATCCTTAATGGCTCACGGTGAAGCAATGCAATCCGGCGGCTTTAACAATTTTGCCGACCAATTTCTTGATCAACGCTTGAACTTTTATGTCTCTGCCGGACGGGCCGAAGATCTGATTGCCCTCCTGCAACAACTTGAATTGGGTTCATCCAACGAGGCCAAAATTCAATGGATGATTGGACACATTTATAATATTCAAGGCCAGCGAGAAAAAGCCATCCCCCATTTAGAAGGCGCGCGCGCTTTGGGAGACAATTCAGACAGAACTGTCAGAGAGTTGGCCGCTATACACTT
>JAJRVO010000003.1 GCA_024277275.1 Chloroflexota bacterium | reverse complement strand
ACGCCCCACGGGCTGGGGTTAGTGTTGATTTTAGACAGGTCTACCACTTTGGTCGGTTCTCCCCCGCTGCGAGGGACCGCCCAAATGCCCCATGCCCCGTCTCGATCCGAGACAAACGCTATCCAGTTGCCGTCGGGCGAGACGGCGGGCAATCCGTCCTGGAAAAAGGGCGCGTTAGAAAGATTGGTCAAGTTGGATCCATCCAGGTCGATAGAGTAAGCCTCCCAATTGCCATCAATATCCCCGGCTGAAAAGAAAACCTGAAAACCATCGGTATCGGTGGGGCGACCATTACATTTAACCAGCAGTTCTTTTGGCCCAACGCCGCCGGCTTGCCACAACGCCGAGGCGCCTCTTACGCTGTAGATACCGTCATCTCCCTCAAACGTAAAAAAGGCAAGGCGGTCATCGTCCGTCCAGACCGGGGCCTCGCCAACAACCACTTTGCCGTGCGCGCGAATATCCTGGCACTTGATGTCCCCTTCCAGCGAAGGAATTTGCATAGAACACGGTATAAAGACGTGCATCAACGGGTCGTTGGTGATTGGGTCTAACAACAATGTAGGATTGGAGTAAACGTAACGGCTGCCGTCGGGATGCCAGAACGGGTAGGCGTCGTCGGGCGAGTTGTTGATGATGCCCAGCCAGGCGTAATTGACATCCATTAAGCCTAAACTTTCTCCATACTGGCTGGCCTGAGTGTTAACCAGTAGTCGCCCTTCTTTAGAAAAATTGGGCTGGCGAGACCTGGGCTGCGCCACAAATGGCTCGCCGTCCGGCAGTTCGACCACCCACACATCGTAATGCCCGCCCCCGTCGTCAACAGGAAAGGCAATCCGGCCCGCCAGAGGCGCAGGCGTAGGCACAGGCGTTTCGGTAGGCGTGGGCGGCGGAGGAACGGTTGGGGTTGGGGTTTCGTCCGGGGTGGGCGTTTCTGTTGGCGCGGGTGTTGGCGTCGGCGGCTCAACTGTAGCCTCCTCTTCGGTTTCCAACGCTTCGGTTGGCGCAGGCTCATCGGTGGGGGGTGGAGTTTCCTCCGGCGTATTGACCGCTTCCGGGGTATCGGTAGGGGGTTCGGTTGGTTCAGCGGCAGGGGTGTCGGCGGGCGGGGAAGTGGGGGTCGTCGTGGTAAATCTGGCCAGAACAAACGTGGGCGTCGCCGTTGGGCGAACCCGGACAAAGGGCAAGTTCTCGATACCGCAGGCCAACAAACTGATAAGTACTGATAAAATAACAAGGTTGATTGAGTTTTTGTGTTTCATTGTTTCTTCACCCTGATGAATTGACCGTTTATTTCTCTTCCTCCAACCATCGCTCCAATAAAAAGAAAAACGTGTACGGATCGACCACGGTGTAGTTGGGCTGCAAAACTTCGCCATTGTTGCCTAAAATGCGCCCTTCGTCCTGGTGGGCCTGCATCCGGTCGCGGGTTCCCCACAAAAAGGTAGCCGATTGAAACGAGGAGCGGAAGGCCAAAAAGGGCGGGCGTCCCTCTTCCAGCACCGTGCGTCTGTAAACCGTGTGGACTGCCTCGGCGGCTACGTCGGGGGTTCCGGCCAGGGTTTCGGTGGGTAGGGTGGAGACGGGCGTGTCTCGCTGAAGACGGGGCCAGGGTTCGTCGGTTTGGTAATCGGGCGAGAGGATGCCGATTGGGGCCAGCAGGGTAAAGCCGTCTAACCGGCGCTGCGAAATCTGCGCTCCGTGGCCGTTGATCAAAAAGCCCTGCACGTTGTAGCCGTAATCGGCATAAAATTGGCGAGCGCGCCACAGCCAGCGTATCATCTGCACATCCGATAATCCATCCGGGTTGATGTAGCCCGCGCCGCTGTTGGCCGCCACAAAGTAGTCCTGGTCGCTTTTAGTGGCGTACAAGTAGGTCATAATGGCCGGAATGTCCTCGACCATAGCCGGGTTAAAACCCCAGGCCAGCGGAATCTGCCCCCGGCGCGGGTCGAGCCAGGGCCGGTCGGCATAATTAGCCATCAACACCTGTACCGGATGAACCAGATCGTAATCTCCGGCATAGAAAAGGACAAACGATTTTGGATTTTGGATTTTGGATTTTGGATTAGCGGCAACCTGGCCGTCGGCGGTGAGGTAGCCTTTTTGGATGAGGTCGGCCTCGGTGGGGGGGGGAGGGGGTGAACGGTGAGCCGGGGGCGGGCCGAATTTGTGGACCGAGACGTTAGCCATTGCCACCCCGAAAACGTCGCCGCCGCCGCCTTGCAGATATGCCCCGTGTTGCGAGAAGAGCCAGGTACTCTCCCACTCGCCGTCAACGGGTAGATGTTGACCGCCTACTTCGGTCGAGTATTTCTCGTACCAGGGTATAAACCCCCACACTTTAATGAGCCGTCCGGCAGCCTGTCTTTCCGCCGCTTCAACCACTGTTTTAAAGGTGGCCGCGTCCGTACCCAGGGGTTGGGCGGGGTCGTCCAGCGGCGCTTCGTCGGCCCAGGGAGAGAGGTCGAAGGCAAAGCCGCGCTGTTGCACCACGTAGTCTCGCTCCATAGCGTACACCCCGCCCCGGGTCATCTGTTTTTGGGCGTAGCGGGTAGCGGGCCAGCCGTCTTCAATGTAGGCCAAAAAAAGGGGGTTGGCTCGACCTGTATCCAGATACTTTTTCTTGGCCCACAAATAGGCGTCGGCTTTGGGCGAGCCGGTGGAAGGGGTATCGCTATGGGGCAGGGTGGCCGCGCCGGGTTGGAAGAGGTTGACCAGGGATTTTCTTATTTTTAGATGACCCGTAACCAGCGGCGCAAGCTCGCTGCCCGCCCGCAGAACGGCCAGATTTTCCACGCCGGCCATCGTGGTCGCCACATTAAGGGTGGCCGGAACTGCCGGGTCCCACAAAACAATGCCCTGCACGTCATCGGCAAACGTGTTAAGTACGGCGGCAAATGTGGGCAGCTTGATGATTTCGGTCTCGGCCAGCCAACCGTAGGGTTGACCCGCCTCCCGGTACTTCTCCAGCCAAAAAGCATCGACGCCCGGCGTGTCGAGCCGTTGATGATCATGATTGAGGTAAAGCCGGGGCCGGTGTAGATTGACGATGCCTTGCAGCGTGGTCAGAAAAATCAACGTGTCGTATTCGCGTAGTAAATCTTGGTGGGTTTTACCGGGCGGAGGGGGCGCATTCTCGTTGCAGCTTCCGGGTTGGGCCGTTAGGGCAATGCAGTGTTCGTAGTGGTTGATATGCAGGTCGCTGACATCGAAAACGTAGAGCCGTGTGGGGGGCGGGTTGGCGGGGGCGGGGGTTAACGTGCAGGCGGGCAGGACCGTGAGAAAAAACAGAATAAAAAGAAGCGGAGAAGCGGGGAAGATAAAGGATGTAAAATGTAAGGTGGCAAGCCGCAAACGAGCAATGAGCAATGAACAATGAGCAAAGACTCTCGCGGGAAACGCAAATCTTGTGGGGTAATACTGTAAAACGGCCTTTGTATGTCTCACAGATAGTTTCTCGCTTGATTGTGGGGGGCTGATTGATCGTCGTTATTTTGAATCGCCAAGAACGCCAAGTTCACCAAGAAAAAAAGAAATCTTGGCGTTCTTGGCGTTCTTGGCAGTTGATTTTTCTTTTTGCAATCACTAACACATAGCGCGGCAAGCCGCAAATTAACAATGAGCAATTAACAATGAACAAATGATTCTCGCGGATAACGCAAATGTTGCGAGGTAATACTTTAACAGGGGGGCAAATTTCGGAATTACCAGAATGTCCAATCCCTGATTAATCGGCTTCTACAACCGTAACGGCGATTGGAAAATGATCGCTGAAACCGTTTTGATTTATTGGCTTACCCATGCCGCCATAAGGGATGGGTTTTGGATACTTTCCGGTATTAACCATCTCGGGGAAACGGACAATTTCTACCGAGTCTGCCAGCGCCTTAATGGGCGCATTCTGTGTCACCAGATTTTTGTTGGCCAGGAATTGGTCGAGCATATTGGGCAGATTACCGTAATAGTGGCTGCCCAATCCTTGACCCATTAGGGGCCACATAAGGTTAAGGAAACGAGGGCTACGGGCGCTAGTCACTTTTGTTTTACTTTGGGTACTGAGCGCATAATCAACCAGCGACCGGTCAAAAGGTTCGTCGTTAAAATCTCCCATAGCTAAAACCGGCGTTTTCTTGCCATGAATAGCCAGAATTCTCTGGTGAAAGTAAGCCAGCGTTTCGCCGGTAATGGCTCGATAACATGCAGATTCCAGCTTGCCGCCAAGCCGGGACGGCCAATGATTCCCAACCACCACAAATAGACGACCCTTTTGGGTTTTAAAGTTTACCTGGAAAATATCTCGCGTTGCCGTGCGCCGCATCACAACGTGGCTAAATTGAGCTACAGGCTCAAAGAGATCGGCGTCATAGATAAAAGCAACATCAATGCCGCGCCTGTCCGATGTGTCGTGGTGTTCAACAGCGTAGTTGCGTCCAAGTGGCGCAAGGGCTTGAACCAGCAAATTCATCACGTAAGCGTTCTCTACCTCGCAAACGCCAAGCAGGTCAGGCCCTTTTCCGCCGTTCATCTGGCAGATAATAGAAGCTAACTGGCTAATCTTTTTGTCCAGTTTCTTCTGGTTCCACCCTCTGATATCTTTGCCTATGGCCCGTTGGAGCTTATTGCTACGGCGAGGCGAGCCATCGATATCAAAAAAATTTTCCAGATTCCAAAACGCGATTTGGTATTGAGACGGCATTTTTTACTCCGGCAAGTGACTAATAAAGAAATACATTAATGTACCCCACACGGCAAAAGCCGCTAAAGCAAAGATAACGGTGACCGGTAGATTTTGCAGATAAAACCACGAAACCCAGCCAATGGCCCCGCCGACGGCGATAGAGGCAACGGTGGTAGGGATAGCCCGAATTAAAAACCAGTTGACGGCGGAAATTTCACCCAGGCTTGGCAGTTGGTCGGCAAAGTAGAAAACCAGCCCTCCCCAGGCCCCAAAGAAGATGATGGTGAGCAGGGCTGTGAGCCACACTATCCCCAAAAATGACCATGAGGCCCAGATAGCGGCAATACCGCCGCCCACCAGCGCCAGCGTTACAGGCACAACACGCACCAAAAACCAAACGGTCAGGGACCTTTCGGTAACTTTGCCGCTGCCCCAGCAGGTTTTGCACAACTGCTTTTCGACGTTAAATTCGCCGGTCCCGATTTCGCCCCATTTATCGCAGCGTTTGCAGGCAGCGCCATCCGGCAACTGTTTTGTGCCGTCGCAATCGGGGCAGCGGGCGGTGATTTCGGTTTTTACTTCTTTTTGACCGGTTCCGTGACAATCTCGACAAATTGGCATGTATCAATTAGAAATTAAAAATGAGAAATTAGAAAATATAGATAAACGTTGACGCTACGGCTAAAACCTTAATAGAGTTTAGCATAAAATTGTCTTTGGGAAAAGTAGAGTTTGTCATTATTGCGATAATTTATCTTTGCAGGCAAGGGACACTGCCCCTTCCTGACCGATGCGGATGCTTTCAATGAGCGGTTGGGAGCTTTTGTCGCCGGCTAGTACACGGCGGCGTAAATCCTTCGGTAGTTTATGGAGTGAAAAAGTGCACTTTTTCACTCCATAAACTAAGCACCGCGCTGCTTGTAACTACCGAAAGACTTCCGCCAAGCTGTACTAGTTATAACATCAGGCGTGTTTGAATAAAAACTGCGTAGCGAGTTTGCTCGCTACGCAGTTTTTGATTCCGCTCATACGTCTTTGTTATTCATCCCAAATCAAGTACAATCCTGTCAATCTAAAATCCAAAATCCAAAATCTAAAATCCTCTGTGACTCTAAAATACGTTCTTAAAAGCCTCAACCGGCGCAAAATTAGAACCATCCTCATGCTTCTGGCCCTGATTGTGGGGGTGGGGGCGTTAGTGGCTTTAAACGCTACCGTTGATACCTACGAGCGTTTTTACGTGGCTACCATCAGCAACAGCGCCGGCGACTATGATTTGGTCATCACCAAAAATGAAACCGAGCCAAACCTGCTCATCAACGAGCAGATTGTTTCTGCTATTCATGCCATTGTGCCCGATGTAAAGCGGGTTGTGCCTCGTATCCAGGGGGTGGTGGACGTCGATGTGGAACGCCCGCTGACCGCTTTAGTTGGTAATCCCCCCCCCTCAATCCCCCCCAGTGGGGAGGAAGAAGGGGGGGGGAATGAGGGCGGCCCCATTCACGGCAGCGCCCAATTTGTGGCCCTTAATCGGGATATTGATGACCTGGGCAATTTTCAGGTTGTCAGCGGCACGGTCAATCTTGAGCCGGGTTACGCCGTTATTTTGCAGGAAACCGCCGACACCTTTGGCCTTAAACCCGGCGACACCTTCGATATCAGTTACGCTCTGCCTATCCCCCGCCAAAAAGGGGTCGAGAGCGCCTCAAATACCAGCACCCGCCGGGCCAAAACCACCCTGACGGTCAGCGCCATTGTTTTGCAGTTCGGCGTGACCGGGCAAGAAAATAATGACGGGGTGCTGGTCGACCTGGACTACGCCCAGGCGTGGCTAAAGCTGCCGGGCCAGGCCGAGCGCATTGTGGTAGCGTTTGATGAAGGGCTTTACAATAATAACGACCCCCAGGCCGCGGCCTTCGAGGCCCGTTTTCTGGCCGAGAGAATTCAGGCGGCGCTGGGAGAGACTTATGAGTATAATCTACCCCGGGCTACCGTCCTTAGCAATACCTTTGAAGCCTTCATTTTCTTCCAGGCATTGGTTTCCATTTACGGCCTTCTCTCGCTGAGTGTGGTCGGCCTGCTGGTGCGAACAATGGTGATGACCAACGTCCGCGAGCAAACCCGCGATCTGGCCCTGTTTCGCATTATGGGCGCGCCGCGTCATTATCTCTTTACCCTGGTAGCGGTTGAGGTGGCGACGCTGGGCGTTATTGGCATTGGGCTGGGAACCGTCGGCGGGCAAGCCCTGACTAACACCGTCATTGTGCCTTTCATTGCCGACCAGGCCAACGTGCCGCTGGCCGATATTCCCCTTGTTTCAAGCAAAGCTTTGCTGCTCTCCGTTGTCACCGCCGCTGTTGTCTTGATTATCAGCGCCTATGCCCCGGCTCGACGCGCTGCCGGCACAAAAATCATGTACGCTATCAATCCCGGCGTGGCCGAGGGATTGGGGTTGGATGACTTAGCCAAGCTGCGCGAGCGACGAGTCAACGTTAAAATCTTTTGGGGCGGGCTGGTGACGCTTTTCTACCCGGCCCTGATCTTCTTTGCTTTTCCGCTGGCCTTTAGCTTTGGCGTTCTCTGGCTACAGGCAACGCTTATTTTTGGATCGCTGCTGCTGCTTATTTTGGGTACATCGCTTTTATTTTTTCCGGTCACGCTGCCTATGGAGCGACTGCTCATTGGCCTGATCAGCCTTGTGGCCGGCAAAGTGGGTTATTTTGCCCAACGCAACATCGTCCGCAGCCAAAATCGTAACACCTTGATTAGCCTGATGATTGTCATCAGCGCCACTTTGCCCACCTTTTTTGCCACTACTTTAGCCATTGAAACCGCCAACACCCCCACCGACACTCGTCTGAGCAATGGCGCGCCCCTGATCATTCGCAAATCGGGGGCGGTGCAGGTGCAGACCCAACAAGACAGCTCCGACTCTTCCAACAATAACTCCCCCGTAGAAGTCAAAAATCGCTTTACCCGCGAGCTACTGCGCGATCTCCGAGCGGACGGCGCTCTTGGCCCTAATGTCGCCGTGACCCATCGTTTTGATACCAGTATCCGCGATGGGGTGGGACTGCGCGATGTGGGGATACGTATTTACGGTTTGGACGGCAACCTGGCTTACATCACCTATGAGGAAGGCATCGAGTGGATTGCCGGCGGGCCGGATAGCTTTGACCAATTGCAGGTCGATCCTTATGCCGTTATTGTCAGCCAGGGGTTGTCTGAATTTTTTGAGTTGGGGCTGGGTGATACCCTCTACTTGAAGGGGGAGGGATTAGATCACATCAGAACCGCGCGCATCGTTGGGGTGTTGGGACGTTTCTCCGGCTTTAGGGGTTTCACCTCCAAACGTACCTGGGCCGAAGATGGACGCACCGAACTCTTCCTCAATCAGACTGCCTTCCGTGAACTGACCCGCGATCCCCTCGACGGCCCCTATGATCCGGTCTTTCCCATTACCGAGCGCCTGATGGCTGCCCCCAACCTGCGACCCGGCCTGCTCGATCTGCCGGAGGAAGTAGGAAAGACAGCCATTGCCCAGGTTGCCGCCGATATCCGCAAGGAGTATGGCTTGACGGAGAAAGTCAGCGTCCGCTCAACGCCGGAGGATATCGAGTCGGCCCAGGCCAGCGCCCGCCAGGTTCAGGTGGTCATTCTGGTACTGACCATGATCAGTTTTATCCTGGCCGTTTTTGGAGTCTTTGTGGTCACTTACATTGCTGTTTACACTCGCCGCAGCGAGATAGCTATGCTCAAAGCCATTGGCGACTCAAATCGCCATCTTTTTGGGATGTTTCTGAGCGAGGCCCTTGTTATGACTCTCAGCGCCACCCTGACCGGCATTGTGGCCGGTATTGTTTTGGGCTACGTCTTCCGTTACTCCACCTCCTTCCGCAGCGAAACCCCCACCGTGCCTGCCTTTGACTCCCTGGTGACATCCGCTATGCTGGGCATGATGATTTTGGCCGCGTTAATCAGCAGCCTTTTTGCCACCTGGGGCTATCTCCGTCGCAAGGCCATTGAGATTATGCGAATGATTTAAAATTAGTGATGAACGATGAATGATGAACGCGGAATTTAAATATTCATCATTCCGCGTTCATCATTCATCATTAGAGGTTTAATATGATGCCACCCGGTCACGTCGCAACCACCTGGGGTGTGGCGACGCTTCTACAACAAAATGATCCGCGCCTGACCCGTCTCGATTACCGGCTGCTGGCCGTTAGCGCTTTACTGCCTGATTTTATCGACAAGCCGCTGGCAATTTTGATTTTTACCGAGGCTCACACCAGCCAGCTTATTACGCATAGTTTTCTGTTTAACGCGGTTCTACTGGTCATCGCTCTGCTTTGGTGGCGAAAATCGCTGCCCTACATGCTGGCCTTCAACGCTCACGTAGTGGCCGATAGAATGTGGAACCACACCGAAACCTTCTGGTGGCCTATGTTTGGCTGGAACACCTTCTGGGAATTTAAATTTATGAACACCCCTGAAGCAATGGTAGAGGTGTACTGGGATATCGTCACCCGTTACCCGCAGGTGTGGGTGGTCGAGTTGATTGCCGGTTTTGTTCTAATTTGGTTTGTTTATCGACACGGGTTGTATCGCTGGCCGGCGCTTAAACATTTCATTTTGACCGGGCGAGTTTGCCGCGATGTAAAAAATCTCAGCCTTGAGTCGCCGGTTGAGAGCCAGACCTCGCTTACAGCTTGAACATTCAAACGTAATGAACGTTTTGTCTCGTTTCAACGCTTGCCTCGTTCCAACGCTCAGCGTTGGAATACAGAGAGGACGCTCCTGCGCCCAACATAATAAACCATCATAGAGTAGAACGCAGGAGCGTTCCGCCTTCATTCCAACGGGGACCGTCGGAACGAGGTAAAATCAGCATATTTTTTACCTCCACTTGGTTTGCAATAGCGGCAGTTTGGATGACTACAGCATCCAAAAACCTCCAAAAACCCTTGCGCCCAATTTGAAAAGGTATATAATACTCGCTGTTGCTACTTGCGCATAATTCCACAAATAACGGTAACAGTTGTTATCAAGACATTTAGGTAGCTACTTGGTCTCCAAAGCGGCAGGTGACAAGGTGCAAGCGGCAACCACAAAAGCCTGCAACCTGCAAAAATGCCCAGACCTACGGAGGGGTGAGCAGTTACAATACTAGAAACTGTAACAAACAAAGGAGAAACTTTATGGTAGGTATAATGTCATTTCCCAATACCACAATTGGTAAAAAGGTCATCATGGCTATTAGCGGCGTGATCTGGGTTGGGTATCTGGCGATGCATATGTACGGCAATCTAAAGATATTTGGCGGAGCGACGTACTTTAATCACTACGCCGAAGGACTGCGCGAACTGGGCGCGCCGGTCTTTGGCCACGCCCATTTGCTGTTTGTGGCCCGGATTGTATTTGTCGGCTCCATTATTGCGCATGTTTGGGCGGCCATTACCCTCAATTTGCGCAACAAGGCCAGCCGGCCGGTGACTTATAATCAACACCAAAAATTAAGAGCCAGCACAGCCACATTGACCATGATTTATGGCGGGGTGACAATTGCAGTATTTATTATCTATCACCTGCTGCACTTTACGTTGGGGCTGCTGGTTCACCCCGATTTTGACGGCCAAAACGCTTATCACAACGTCATTGTCGGCTTTCAATCCTACGCCTACATTCCGGCTATTATCTATTTAGTGGCCTTGATTGCCCTGGCCTTTCACCTGTACCACGGCACGTGGAGCATGTTCCAGACGCTGGGCTTAAACAACAAAACCTACAACAACATGATTCGGAGCCTGGCCTGGGCGGTGGCAATTGTCATTCCGATTGGTTTTGCCGCGGTTCCTCTGTCGGTGATGTTTGGGATACTGCAATAGGAGATTAGAGATTAGGAGATTAGAGATTAAGGAATGACAATTGAATAACTTGGATAGATAGATTCTGTAAATGGTAAGTAGTAATTAGTAATTGAGCCAATAACTAATTACCTTTTCTGAAATTATGGAAGTTATTTAATCGCTGTTCTTAAGCAATCTCCCAATCTCAATTTACAAGGAGTAAATTGTCAATGGATATCAACGCAATAAAAGTTATTGAAGACTCTTTAGACGCTAAAATACCCGAGGGAGTCATCCAGGAAAAGTGGGACAAGCATCGCTTTAATATGAAACTGGTCAACCCGTCTAACCGGCGCAAGTTTGAGGTTATTGTGGTTGGGGCCGGACTGGCCGGAGCCTCCGCCGCCGCCTCTATGGGCGAGATGGGCTACAACGTTCACTGTTTCTTTTACCAAGACAGCGCCCGCCGCGCCCACAGCGTAGCGGCCCAGGGCGGCATCAACGCCGCCAAAAACTACCGCAACGACGGCGACAGCATCTTCCGTCTCTTTTACGACACGGTCAAAGGCGGCGACTATCGCTCTCGCGAAGCCAACGTGTACCGGCTGGCCCAGGTTAGCAACAACATCATCGACCAGTGCGTGGCCCAGGGGGTGCCTTTTGCCCGCGAATACGGCGGTATGCTCGATAATCGCTCCTTTGGCGGGGCGCAGGTATCGCGCACTTTTTACGCCCGGGGGCAAACGGGGCAGCAATTGCTGTTGGGCGCGTACCAGGCTTTGCAGCGACAGGCCCACGCCGGCACGGTCAAACTCTACTCACGCACCGAGATGCTCGACCTGATTGTTATCGATGGCCGGGCGCGAGGCATTGTCACCCGCGATATGGTCACGGGCGAGATGAAATCATACCTGGCCGACGCGGTAGTGCTGGCAACGGGCGGCTACGGCAACGCCTACTTCCTGTCGACCAATGCCATAGGTTGCAACGCCACCGCCGCCTGGCGGGCTTACAAACGAGGGGCCTACTTTGCCAACCCCTGCTTTGTGCAAATTCACCCCACCTGCATTCCTCCCGCCGGAGAACACCAGTCAAAACTAACCCTGATGAGCGAGTCGCTCCGTAATGATGGCCGTATCTGGGTCCCCCGGCAAGCGGGCGACACCCGGCCCGCCGCTCAGATTTCCGAAGCCGAACGCTTCTACTACCTGGAAGAAAAGTACCCCAGCTTTGGCAACCTGGTCCCCCGCGATGTGGCCTCGCGTAACGCCAAGACGGTGGTTGACGACGGGCATGGCGTGGGCGAATTGCAAAACGGCGTTTATCTGGACTTTAGCGACGCCATTGGCCGCCTGGGTAAAGATGTCATCAAAGACCGCTACGGCAACCTCTTTGATATGTATACCAGCATCACCGGCGAGGACCCCTACGAAGCGCCGATGCGCATCTACCCGGCCATTCACTACACTATGGGCGGGGTGTGGGTTGATTACAACCTGGAAAGCGCCATTCCCGGCCTGTTTGTACTGGGCGAGGCCAACTTCTCAGACCACGGGGCCAACCGTCTGGGGGCCAGCGCCCTGATGCAAGGGGTGGCCGATGGCTACTTTGTTATCCCCTACACCCTGGGCAACTATCTGGCACAAACTCAGCTCGACTCGGTTGACCTGGGCAACGCCGCCGTAGCCGAGGCCGAAGCCGCCGTAAATGACAAGATTGACAAGTTGATGGCGGTCAACGGCAAACGCTCGGTCACACACTTCCATCGTGAAGTGGGACGAGCGCTGTGGGACTACGTGGGCATGGCCCGCAACGACGAAGGGCTGCGCAAAGCTCTTGAACGCATCCCCGAAATCCGAGCCGAATTTTGGGACGATGTGCGCGTGCCCGGCAGCGCCAAAGACCTGAACCAGAGTTTGGAAATGGCCGGTCGCGTGGCCGACTTTTTGGAACTGGGCGAACTGATGGCCTTTGATGCGCTGCACCGCAACGAATCTTGCGGCGGTCACTTCCGCGAAGAGAGTCAAACCGAAGAAGGCGAGGCCCTGCGCAACGACGAAAAATTCTCATTTGTGTCGGCCTGGGAGTACAACGGTGACGGCCAAACGCCGAATTTACACAAGGAATCGCTTGCTTTTGAGTACGTCGCCTTAAGCCGGCGGAGCTACAAGTAGAGGGGCCGCCTGTGGCGCGGGGGGTGGTCTGTGCATAGCACAGGTGGGGGGTGTCCCTCCACCACTTCCCTCGCGCCACACGCTCCCTATGAAAATTACGAGGATAAGAATAATGAAACTACATCTAAAAATCTGGCGACAGGAAAACAAAAATAGTCAAGGCCGTTTTGAGAATTACACCCTGGACGACGTGAGTCAAGACTCATCCTTTTTGGAGATGCTGGACTTACTGAATGAGGAGTTAACTGAAAAAGGCGACGAACCCATTGCCTTTGACCACGATTGCCGCGAAGGAATTTGCGGCATGTGCAGCCTGGTGATTAACGGCGTGGCCCACGGCCAAAACCGCGAACCGATTAAACAGGTCACGGTCTGCCAACTGCACATGCGCCACTTCCACGATGGCGAAACCATTACCATTGAACCCTGGCGAGCGCAAGCCTTTCCGGCGCTGAAAGACCTGATTGTTGACCGCACCGCTTTTGATATCATCATCCAGGCCGGGGGGTACGTTTCGGTCTCAACCGGCGGCGCGGCGGAAGCCAGCGCTATCCCCGTCCCCAAAAAGGATGCCGATGTCTCCATGGATGCCGCCGCCTGCATTGGCTGCGGCGCGTGTGTGGCGGCCTGCCCCAACGCCTCGGCTATGCTCTTTACCTCGGCCAAAATAACTCACCTGGGCATTTTACCCCAGGGCCAAACTGAACGCTACCAGCGCGTGGTCGATATGGTCAATGCCATGGATACCGCCGGTTTTGGCGGCTGCACCAACATGGGCGAGTGCGAAGCTGTTTGCCCCAAAGATATTAGCCTTGATTTTATTGCCCGCATGAACGGCGATTTGATTAAGGCCGCGTTGATGGGCGTGAGTTAGCAGTAATCAGTTATCAGTGGCTTTCGATAATTGATTCGATGATTAGCAACAAACAGAAACGCTGGCGCAATTTTTGCGCCAGCGTTTTTAATATTTAACCCTTCGGGGACTATTCTACACGGAGTCTGGAAGTCGGTTATCATATTAGGAAAATGCTGTTTCTGAAAATACTCGCTGTAAGTTACCTGCTTTATCAGGATAGTTACCCATATTATTGGGGTGTACAATTTCAGTTACAGTATTTCTTAGATCCATAACCGACTT
>JAJRVO010000233.1 GCA_024277275.1 Chloroflexota bacterium | reverse complement strand
CCAAAAACTCACGCCGATTTTCAGGCGCAATGGTGTCATTATAGGTGTCATCCCAGGTAACGCGGGCAATATGCGTAATTTGGGGCAGATCGGCGCGGGTAGCAAATCTAACAGATTGTTTTTGCGATTGTACCGTTAATCCATCTGAAAAGTCTTTTTCCATAGCGCTAAAAAATCCTCCAATAATCTTCTCTAAGTAAAATAGCATAAATTGCCGTATTAGAGAATTTTTGGAGGACCCTATAATCTATATAGTAGCAGGGTGGCAAGGTAGCAGGGTAGCAAGGTAGCAAGGTAACAGGGTTGCAGGGTGACGTCCCATTATTTTTTTGCAACTCTGCAACTTTGCAACCTTGTAACTTTGCAACCCTGCAACCTTGGTCGACAATTTTTTGTCGATGTAAACTTTATGGCTTTATTCCGGTGACCCAGGATGAAAAATCTGACGTGGTTGGGTGTTCTATCTTTTCCATTTTGTAGATATTGGGCATTTGCGGTTCAGTGCTGCGAGCAAACCCCGTAATCACGTAACCGCGCCTAAAGTAGGTTTCAAAAATATCGCGGGTCGACTCCCGCCAGCCGCGAGCTATACTTAAATCAACTTTTTTAATAGCATTGAGATCGGGCGGATTTTGAACCAGCACTACATCATCATCCATCTCCAAATCCATAGCCATCGGGCGGGGCAAATTTCCTTCCCAGGCGGCATAATTTACAAAACTAAATTTGTTTTCTTTAAGCCACTCCTCTGCCCGGGGCCGAGGTTTTGTGCTACGAATACGCTCGCGCACCCGATCGTTCATCAACTCCCATTCCAGCAAAAAGCGATCGGTTGATAAACCAACTTGCAGTGGGTTGTTAACCGCCCCATAAATATCGCGGGCATAATGCCGAACAATGCCGCCCAGTTTTTCAATGTTAAGGGTGGCATTTTTGCCCAGCAGAGGGTCATAGGTCCATACAATTAAATCAATGCCTTTACGGAGCATCTGGTCGCGCTGAGCCAGCTTGAGTTTCATGCCAATACCCATGCTCTGGTAGCTGGGCAAAACGCCCATTCGCTGCGAGAACAGATACAACTTTGCCCCCGACATACCCAGGTAGCCGTAGACAAAACCAACCAATTCCGGGCCGTCGTAAGATCCCAAAAGCACCCCGCCGTTATGGGCGGACGAGATCAACTGCGTGTAGGGAAATACCATCAAGTCAGTGAAACCCCAGGTGGTCCGCTGAATTTCATGGCACTTTCTTAAATCAGTTAATGTATTAACAGGGCGGATTTTTATATCCATCCCTTCCCCTTACTCAATTTTATGATGTGTGATTTTCTTGTATCTTACGACAAATTAGCTAACTTGCCAACAATACCAAAGACAAATTAGCCGTTTAAACATTTTGCCGCTTGACACATATCGACCGCTGACAATCACTCTAAGTATATCATTGTTAAATAAAGGCTGCAAGAGTAAAAAATGAGCAATTAGGCCCATCAGCCATACAATTTTCTTGTTGTACTTGTCAGGCTATGTTACAATTCCGCAAATCGACACTATTTAAATAAAGCTGTGAGGAAATTGATGGACTTTAAAGGAAAAACCGTATTAATTACCGGCGCTTCGCGGGGAATAGGTCAGGCAACGGCTATGGCTTTTGCCCAAGCAGGGGCGCAAGTAGCCATTCACTTTAACCAACAGCAAGAAACGGCCAAGCGCGTAAAAGCCTCGCTGCCGGGTTCGGGACACATTCTGGTGCAAGCCAACGTGGCCGACCCTGAAGCCGTGGCTAAAATGGTGACACACACCATCACTAGCCTGGGACATATTGACATTTTGGTCAATAACGCCGGTATTTACTACTACCACCCTCTGGACAAGACCAATTATCAAGATTGGCAGGCCGCATGGCAACAAACCATAAACATCAACCTGATTGGCGCAGTTAATGTGGCTTACTGTGTCGCCCAACATATGATTGAACGCCAGACCGGACGGATTATTAATGTTACCTCTCGCGGCGCGTTTCGGGGTGAACCCAATGCCACAGCCTACGGAGCCGGCAAAGCCGGACTCAACGCTTTTAGCCAATCTTTGGCCCAACATCTGGCTCCTTACAATATTTTTGTTAGCGCCGTAGCCCCCGGTTTTGTAGAGACCGACATGGCCCGCGACATCCTCGATTCACCGGCCGGCGAGGCTATTCGGCAGCAAAGCCCGCTTAACCGCGTAGCTCGACCGGAAGAGGTCGCTTATGCCATTCTCTTTTTAGCCTCTGAGGGAGCCGAGTTTTCAACCGGCGGTATTGTTGATGTTAATGGGGCCAGTTATTTGCGGTCGTAACTTCTTCCGCTCAGGTATAATCCACCAGAAAAGTCTTTGCCTGACTGTTGGCGTAATGCGTAACGCGTAAAACCCTTACGAATTACGCATTACGCATTAGTAAACCTCTAATGGCGATGGGAATAACTTTTCTGGACATCTATAAAACCTACCCGTAGCGGCCACAGTCGCCAAAAAAAGGAGATGTTAATTATGTACGACAAAGAAAAACTGACCGGTCTGGCTAATCGTAGAGATAAATGGGAAGAAACAACCTTACACCATACCCATTCTCGCCTCCCGGAACAGAAAGACAAATTTATGACAACATCAAGCGAACCGATTCGCCGTCTCTACACGCCGTTAGATGTGGCCGACATGGATTACCGGCGGGATTTAGGGTTTCCGGGCGAGCCTCCCTTTACTCGCGGCGTGTACGCCACCATGTACCGGGGCCGCCCGTGGACCGTGCGCCTGGTTGCCGGCCTGGGCATGGCCGAAGAAAGCAACCGACGCTACAAGTTTTTGTTAGACCAGGGCGCCACCGGTCTCTCGGTTACTTTTGATATGCCGACCTTGATGGGCCACAACTCCGATGCGCCCGAAGCTGTGGGAGAATTTGGGCATTGCGGCGTAGGAGTCAGCAGTTTAAAAGATATGGAAATTCTCTTTGACGGCATCCCACTGGATCAAATCAGTACCAACTTAACTATCAATGGCCCCGCGCCCGCAATCTGGGCAATGTACATCGCCGCCGCAGAAAAGCAAGGCGTGCCGATGTCGGCCTTACGCGGCACCACCCAAAACGATATTCTCAAAGAGTACATTGCTCAAAATGAATATCTCTACCCCCCTGCGCCAAGTATGCGCCTTGTCACCGACACCATTGAGTTTGGCGCAACGCACGTGCCGCTTTGGAATACTATTTCTATCAGCGGTTATCACATCCGCGAGGCCGGCTCAACGGCAGCGCAAGAAGTTGCCTTTACACTGGCAGACGGCCTGGAGTATGTGCGCTGGGCCGTGGAACGGGGTTTGGATATTGACGACTTTGCCCCGCGCCTGAGCTTTTTCTTTGATTGCCACAATGATTTATTTGAAGAAGTTGCCAAGTTTCGCGCCGCCCGCCGTATTTGGGCGCGAGAAATGAAAGAGAGGTTTGACGCTAAAAATCCGCACTCGCAGTTGTTGCGTTTCCACACCCAAACCGCCGGAGTTTCTCTTACGGCCCAACAGCCGGAAAACAATATTGCACGGGTGACAATTCAAGCCCTGGCAGCCATTATGGGAGGCACGCAAAGCCTGCACACCAACAGTATGGACGAAGCGCTGGCCTTGCCAACCGAGGAAACCGTCACCATCGCTATGCGCACCCAACAAATTATTGCCGAAGAAAGCGGCGTTGCCAACACGGTCGACCCGCTGGCCGGTTCTTTCTTTGTGGAACATGAAACCAACCGGATTGAACGTCAAGTATACGATTATTGGGAGAAAATAGAGACGCTGGGCGGCGTGCTTCCGGCTATTGAAGAGGGGTTCTTCCAAATGGAAATTGCCGACGCCGCATATCGGTATCAGCGAGAAATTGAAACCGGGGAGCGCACCATTGTCGGCGTTAACGGTTATGAAAACCCCGATGAGACGCTGCGTATTTCGCTGTTTAAGCCGGACCCCGCCGGGTATGAGCAGCAGGCGGCGCGTCTAAACAAATTGCGCCTCGAGCGAGACAATGTGCGGGTGCAAGAAACGTTAAGCGCGTTGCGCCAGGCGGCGGCCGGCACAGAAAACACAATGCCTTACTTGCTGGATGCGGTTAGAGCGTATGCCACCCTCAGCGAAATAACCCAAACCCTGGCCGATGTGTTCGGCGCATACCGGGAGCCGGATTGGGTATAACTACTCAGAGGCAGCATCCTGAGTAGCGCGGAACAGCGTGGAGCGCGTTTCTTAAAGACCGCAGAGGTTTTTTGCGAGATATTTTCAAGCGAATTTGCCCCGATCACAGCAATTCCCGTTTTGGAAACTGTGCCGCCGACAACTACTCAGACGGGCTGATTTTTGTCGGCGTAAGAGCAGAATTGGCAGAATTAACGAATCAAAATTCTATCATTCTGGAAATTCTGCTCTGAAATGCCCACAATT
>JAJRVO010000232.1 GCA_024277275.1 Chloroflexota bacterium | reverse complement strand
ATGGACGACCGACAAAAACCCGGTGCTATCGTTTCATTCGTCCGCCATCGTTCGTTATTCGTCCTTTTTGACGGCTATGTTGAATTACCAAATCGTCTCATTGTTGATAAATTATCTGCTTTAGGCCGATTTAACTGCAATCTTTTTAGGCTTGTCGGCTTCGGCGCGGGGTAGCGAGACGCGCAAGATACCCTTTTCAAAGGTAGCCTGAACCTCATCGGCCTCAATGGCAAACGGAAGCCGGAAAGTGCGGCTAAATTTGCCGTAGCGTCGCTCGCGGCGAAGGTACTTCTCGCCGTCTTCCAGCGCTTCCGGCTCACGGGAACCGGCTACGGTTACGGTTTCGCCCTCAACAGAAATGTCAATATCTTCGGGATTTGCGCCGGGCAGCCTGGCCTCAACAATTGCGCTATCTTCGTTGGTCCAAATGTTCATCGCGGGGAAACTGGGTCGAACCCGCGCGCCGGGGAAACCAAAGGCGTTTGCAAAACGTCGAGACCTTTCCACGTTTCTCCTATGAGCGATTAAATTGTGGGGGAAAAATGCTTTTCTTAACATCGTTAGAATACCTCCTGATTTGTCTAAATCTTCTTAGTTTTGTCTCGTTCCCAAATTTTTTGTGGGAAGAAGAGTGAGTTATTGTTTTGAATTGTCAGAGCGCTCCACACGGAGCGTGTCAACAACATTCACAACTGCATTTTACACAGCCAGTGTTAGAGTTGTGCTAGAGGAGTATAAGACATTTATTAGAATTTAAAATCAAAAAGAGGCGCAATAATCGCGCCTCTTTGGGTAAACTGAATTTATGCGGACAAATTGTTGATTTGTCCTAATGAAGCAATCTTAAATTATAACGCCATTCTCATCCGGCGAGCAACAAATAAAACGGCTCCTAGCCCTACTGCTATAAGCACGGCTTCCAATGCCCCCAGACCAGTTTCCGGCACCTGTTCAGGCAGACCTGCTACGGCTGCGCCAGGTACGGGGGTTCGGGTAGGCGTGGGTTTGCTTTGGTTGGCCGCGCTACTGTCGGGGTTAGCGCTGCCCACGGCTGCTTCCTCGCCGTTAGCGCCTGGAACAAGTACCGGCGTATTTGTTGGCGTAGGTTGCGGCGTATTTGTAGCAACCGGCTTGATGGGGGTAAATGTGGCCGATGGGTTGGGCAATCTAATAACCAGAGTAGGCGTGGCGGCCAGAGCCGCTTGCTCTTGCAAGTTTTGGCGAATAATAAAAACTCCGCCAATGCCCAACAAACCCAAAACCAGCAATCCTATCAAAGCGATATCCAAAATCACAAAAAGTCTGCTTTGACCAACTTGTTCTTCTTCCATATTGACAGCGCTCCTTCCATATACTACGCCAGAATTTATGGGGTGTTATGAATTTGTAGAGCTTATTGAGTTAAGGGCTTAGGATTAAATAACTATCTGTCTCATTTTTACGCTATATTGACCTGATTTGCGACTTGAATTGTGACAGTTATTTAGTTCTTAATCATAAGCAAGGCGAATTCACTAAATTTAGAAATGCTTGTTCAACACTATAAATTCTGTCTATCAGGTTTTTTAACCTTTACCCTGACGGTGATAAATATTATGTATAGTACATTTTATGTCAAAAAGCTTAGATTTGCAAATCAATTGTTGCTATATTTAGGGCGATGACAGTATGTTTGCCACTATATGTGGGGATAATAGAATTTGTTAGCTGTGTTCTATCTGCTTGAGGTTGGCCCAGGGTACAAACTGAACCTGATTATTCACTTTTACATAAGCCCCCGGAGCGATGATACCGGCTTCAGTGGGTTGCGGCTCAAGAGGGATAGAATCGATTGCGCCGCTGACCCCCAGTAAATTTCCTCGGATAATGCGTACCCGGCTGCCTACTGTGGCCTCTAAATTTTCTTGATTGCCTGCGGCGGCGGATGAGCCGGTGTAACTAGTGCCCACACCTTTGGGTATACTGGAAGCGAGAATGATGGGGGTTTCGTCTACCCATTGGTTATTGGACACAGGAGTCAAACCAGGCGTTTGACCCCGAATTGAAATCTCTCTCCGGCTCAAGGAGGTTAAAACGCCAAATGTGTAAGGCGACATCGGTATGTCTCCAAACCCTTCTGTAGCCACAACACGCACCTTAACCGGCGGGTTCAGGTTTAGCAAAGATGCTTGAATACTGCCGACAATAATGCCTCGCACTTGCCATTCCTCGGCTGTACGGAGGGTTTCTTCGTCAACTGTCTGCCCGCCTAATATAATAGCCTCGCTTACGCTCTCGTCAATAGCGTTGGCCTCAAGCGCTTCAAACGGGGAATCGACCAGCCGCCTTAACCGACCATAAGCCTCGCCGCCAAAACCGCAAGCAGCCTCAATCATTGTACCCTCTGATTCTATAACTACGCCTCTGTTGGGCAACACCCGGCTAACCACGCCATTTATAAATGCCTGAATTTCCGTGGCTGTCCGCTCAGTTTCTAACAGAACCCAGCCCGGGCCAACGGTAGCGATATGCCCATCAGCCGGAACCCGCACCGAGCGTTGCAAAAAAGACAGACCCCCTTTGAGTGTGGCAATCACCTGGTTGGCTTCCACAAAATCACCGGCAGAAACCTGCATCACCTCGCTCATATCTACCTGTGGCCGGGCCAGTTGTCGAGCCACATTTATCACCCGGTACCGGCTCGATACCTCGGCGCGGGCCACTACGTTTAATGCCTTTACATTTCGACCAGGGTATACCAAAGTCTCGCCGGGCATAGGCAATGTTCGACGTAAGATTATTTTACGGTTAGAATTAATTGTTGTTGTTGGAAGTTGCATAACTCTTATTCAAAGCCATTAGCCATTGCTGTAACTGTTCTTGTCTCTGGGTATCATTCTTGGGCAATCTCAAGGGACGCCCGCGCGCATCAATGATGATGCCCAGCGTTCCTCCCTCTACCTCTGCTACCGCCCCCCGGCCGGGCTGTCCCAACCCGACATCGAAATGGCGGGCCGGGCGAATCTCCAGGGTGGCTTTTTTGCCGGGAGGCAGGTCAATTATCTCGATAGACCCGTAAAGTATCTCTTTTTCAACCGATTCGTCGTCAGGCCGGTCGAGCTTGATGTTTAGAGCCGGTTTGCCGGGCGGTCCGTGTCCGGCCGGAGCCACGACCGTGCCCAGGTTTAAAAAGGCATCTTGGGCGGCTACGTTTACGGCTGCCATTGGTTCAATTGCAGCAATTGAGCCAAGCATGTTGACGACTCCGCTCTTGTCCAGAGCCAGACTGGTTACGCCCCAGGGTTCAATACCATCAATTAGGGTCATGGCCGCATGAGCGGCATGCGGCGTTCCGGTTAAAGGGCGACCAGATCCGATAATTAAATTCCATTGGGTAGCCCGCGCGCCGATGTGAGTCTGGCCGACTGCCAATCGCAGCGCTTCTCTGGCTATGGCGTATTCAATCATTAAATCTTGACTGCCGGCGGGGATACTGGCCGGGTATAGACTTTTATTTAACAGGTGGTTGTAAAGTTCTTCCGGCGATAGCTCAAAAGGAAGCCAGCGGTGAAATTGTTCGATGGGGACAAGTTTTAAGAGAGAGGCCAGGCTATGCCCCACCCCGGCGTCGCTACGAACGGTTGAGACAAGGCGCTCCTGGGTTTGGGTGGAGACAACGGTAGACCTGCTGCCAATATTGACGCCTATCACGTTCCAGTTGTTATGCCGGCCCAGATAAGCAATCAGTTTTTCAAAGGATTTATTAGCCGGGCCTACAGGATGTTTAGACCAATTGCCTAGTTTGTCAAACCCCGGCAAGCGCGACATTTTTTGCTGGAGGTATAAGTTTTCAAGTTCTGTCCGGGCAGCCGTTAAATCTTCTATGTCTACCGTGGGGCGGACGTTATCAATTGATTTGAGGGCAGTTATCGACCCCAGAATATCGGCAATCCGGGGGCGGATGTCAACATTACCTGCAAATAAAACACTGGGCTTTTCTCCATCTTGCCATATCTGTAAGGCCATTGAAAGCTCTTGGGCCATTTCAATAATGGGGGCTTCAGTCCCTCCATCAACCCCTCCTACCAGCAGGATAACTTCAGGGGATTCTGCTTGAATGGCCCGGATGCGAGCCTCGGGCGTTTGTTGCCGGTTGCCATCACGGGCATCCAGCGACATGACATTGGTGATTTGAGCATAGGTATTTGCCACTACCCGACGCGCGCTGGCCAGCGTAATATCTTGCGTTAACCCGGCCACTAAAACCCGTACAGGCAGCCCGGCGCTCACAACAACTACAAAGGCATCAACGCCCTGTCCGGCGGCGTTTTGAGGGATAAAGGGCCAGCCGCCGGGGGCCAGTAACGTGCGGCCGGTCACTTTTTCAATGTGATGCCCGGCTTCTTGAACGCCCACGGTTATATCTTTCCACGGGGGACCGTAGGTGCTTGGGGCCTGACCGGCTGCTTTCAGGCGATATTCATCCCCCGTATTTTCAATAAGCGCGGCGGTGGTGGTAGTACTGCCACAATCAACGGCTAAAATGCTTTTCATACGGATGGATTTTTATCCCCCAAGAAGTTTGCCGGGGAGTTCGGCCAAGAATTGTAAACGCGAGACTAACAGGGCCACCCTGGAGCTAACGGTATTGGCAAACAAGGCCCCCAGGGTAAAAATAACCATGAGTCGCCCCATTCCCGCCCAGAATCTAACAAAACCCTCGCGCAGACCTCCCAACACGCCATTGGCTCTTACGGCAAATGTAAAGTAAAAAAAGGTTCCCACCGTGCCCAGCACAATAATAATGTTATTAAGCCACTCCACCAGCCCGGCCTCGTTTTGAGTATTTTGGTAATGGTTGGGGTTAAGGGAGATGTTTGCTGTGGCTAATATTTGAGGCAGCAACGTGCCCAACAACGCCCCACCGATAGCCAGAGCAGCCCCCACACCCAACACAAAGGCCAGGCTAACATTACCCAGCGCGCTGGTCAGGCTGTTCTGCACGGGTCGAATTTTAAAGACCAGCAGAAAACACAAAAATAATGCCGGGGCCGTGCCAATAAAATCGCCTGTGGTAAATTTTGGAGCAAACACCTGATACCAAATAACAACAATGGCATAACCCACGGCAACCCCCACAAAAATATGGGCAGCCAGCTTAAAAAGAACATTATCTCCAAGTATGTAGCTAAAGACCATTAGCGTTAAAATTGCGGCAACAAGCGGGCCAACTATTTCCATAAGTTATCAAATCCGTCTCAGGACTCCTTTTCTTTATTCATTGTGGCGACGTTTTGCCCGTTTTCCTGCTCCGCTGTAGACGAGGCCGGCGGCTTATCCGGCGGCATCCAGCCCACCATCGTCCCAATGGCTATGAGAATGACAATGATGAGATGGGCCACACTCTGGCTATCGAGCATTTTCCGGGCTGGACCAAAGTAGTTCCGGCCGGCCTCAATAGCAGCCGCGCCATTGACGCCGGAAATCAAGCCATTCAGTTGGTTGCTGTCCCGGTAAGGTTGCAATAATGGCGCAGCATTGGCGCTGGTAGCAGCCAGCAAAAACCGCTCGCCACCATCGGGTGGGGGGGCCATTTCCAGTTGTTCAATCCACCAGCGGGCCGTAGCCGGATTGTCGGCAATGGTGACAATAACATCAACCTGTCCAAGATTTTGGACATCGTTCCAGGCAGCGCGGGCCGGGTCGTCAAACTTTAGGCCATCTTTGAAATCGGCAATAGCCGAGAGCGCATTGGGGGCAGTTGCCAATTCTCTAACGGCGGCTACCTGTCCGGGCAGGTAGCCCAAATTAACTGCGTCAAGGCCATACTGCCCACCCCGTTTCGTCAAAATATCATCTAAAGTTTTTTGGGCGATGGCCGCGCCTTCCGGCTCTAAACTGATAGAAATAATGCGCATCCGCTGCCCCTTAAGTCGACCAAGAACAGCCTCAGCCAGGGGTTGCATTTCTCCCTGAGTAGCGGCGCTGTAGTCAAACGAAACCAACGCTACCGATTCCGGCAACTGCAAGTCTATAATTCCCAACTGCTCGCTGATAAGCTGGCGACGCTGGCTATCCAGCACATCGCTTGAGTCGCCGGCCGGTTCTGTCCAGGGAACGCGCCTATCTGTTTCTGCATCCACCACTTTTTGCAAGCCGGGAACAAGCGGTAAGGCCACCAGAGCAATGAATAAAAGGTACAATACAGCTTTAACGGCGTTGCCCACCATCTTCTCGCGGCGAGTAAGCGGGACCGGTAATACGGCCGGTTGCGGCGCTTGCGTGGCAATGTTATAAAATTCTTGGGCAGCTTCAAACAGGTCGTCTTTTTTGCCTTCCGGCGAAGGAACCGGCGACTTTTCAGCCGGGAGCAGGGAAGAAAGCCCGGCCAACATTCCGGTCGCCTCCGCCGTTTTGCTCTCGCTATCTTCAACCAGCGCTTCATCGGTGGGGCGCAACGTTGCTAACCAGCCGGATTTGTTCTCCGCTGGGGTTGGCTGTGCCGTGGCAGGCGGCGGAGAAGACGCATCCGTTTCAACAAATCCAGCAACATCGGATGAAGATGGGGTAGCGCCTTCCTGGTCGCTAACTCCCAGCCCGTCCAATAACCAATCAGGCGTTTCTATCTCTTCAAATACTGTGCCCGAAAGCCAATCCAGTTCTTCCATTCCGGTTTCGGCTGTTTCAGTTTCGGTGGGTTCTACCGCTTCAACTTGGGCGGGAGGGGCATCCTCGCGGGTTAGCGGCAAATCGGATAGCCAGGCCGGTGTCTCCTCTTTAACTTCAGATTCGGATTCGGCATCAACCAGGTCTGTAAGGATAGACAGGTCTATTGGCCTGTCAGGTATTTCCGTTTCAACTTCAACCCCGGCTATATCAGCCGGGAGGGACTCTTCGACCGGGATATCAAGCGTATCGGCGCTCTGCTGCCTGAGTCTCAATTCAAGCAGCGCCAGCTTGGCCGGGGAAAGACGGGCCACTTGCTCGGCGATAGCGCCCGTCGGGGACTCGCGCTCCGGGGCATCAACGGGTACGGTTTTTCTTTTGAGCCTCAATTCAAGCAGCGCCAGCTTGGCCGGAGAAAGGCGGGCCACTTGCTCGGTGATATCATCCGTCGGGGGTATGCGCTCCGAGGTATCAATGGGTACGGTTTTCCCTTTGAGCCTCAATTCAAGCAGCGCCAATTTGGCCGGAGAAAGGCGGGCCACTTGCTCGGTGATATCACCCGTCGGAAGTATAACCTCTGGGGTATCGGAAGGTGCGGCTTTTCTCTTGAGCCTCAATTCAAGCAGCGCCAGCTTGGCCGGGGAAAGATGCGCCACTTGTTTGGCAATATCATCCATTGAGTTATAACCTTGCTAATTCCAATGCCGCTCTCAATTATCCTTTTGCTTTAGTTCATCGTCAAGGATTTGTTGCGCTTCTTCATCGGACAACTTTTCTAACTCTGCTAATATGGCCGTCACCTCTTCTGAGGGTACATCGGCAAGCCAATCTGGAGTTTTGAGCGCCGCTTTGTCTTCAATAATCTCTTCTGCATCGGTAGTTTCTATTTCAGCAGTCTCTGCCTCCTCGACTTCAACACTTGGCGCGCTCTCATCAATCTCGGGCGCATCGGACAGAAATCGCGGCATTTGCAATGTTTCTCTACCTTCAGCGGCATCCACTGTAACAGGTGGCGACTCTTCATCTTCGGCAATTTCAGGGGGCGGCAAAAGTTCGCCGGCGTCGACGCTGTCAGGTAATTTAGTCAGCCAATCGGGCATCACCAATTCTTCTTCGGCCTCATCCGTGTCTAAAGACGCCGGCTCATCAATGTCGCTAGACTCAGGTAAATTGGCTAACCAATCCGGGACCTCCAATTTATCTTCAACTTCAGCAATATCAAGGATCGCCGGCAAATCGCCGGTATCAGGCGTTTCCGGTAGGTCAGACGCCCCTTCCGGCATCTCCAGTTCTTCCTCAACAGAGACAGTATCAAGAGCAGGGGTTAGTGGGCCGGTATCGGGCGCTTCGGGCAATTCTGCCAGCCAGTCAGGCATTTCGGCATCAACCCCATCTTCAGCCGCCGTAGATTCCTCCTCGCTTACCTCTGGTATGCCGCTTACCTCTGGTATGCCGCTTACCTCTGGTATGCCGCTTACCTCTGGTATGCCGCTTACCTCTGGTATGCCGCTTACCTCTGGTATGCCGCTTTCCAGCGGTAAGTCGGACAACCAGCTTGGCAACTCCAAGTCATCTTCAACTACTGCCGGGGCGTCAGCCGATATTATTTCGCCAATATCAAGCGTCCGGGTTTCAACTTCGTCTTCAGCGGTCCCCGGTTCTTCCCCGGCCATCTCTGGTGAACCGCTTTCCTCTGGCAAGCCGCTTTCCTCCGGCAAGCCGTTTTCCTCCGGTAAGTCACCGACCTGCGGCAAGTCTGACAACCAATCCGGCATCTCTAGTTCATCTTCAACTACTGCCGGGGCGTCAGCCGATATTATTTCGCCAATATCAAGCATCTGGGTTTCAACTTCGTCTTCAGCGGTTCCCGGTTCTTCCCCGGCCATCTCCGGCAAGCCGCTTTCCTCCGGCAAGCCGCTTTCCTCCGGTAAGTCACCGACCTGCGGCAATTCCGACAACCAATCCGGCATCTCTAATTCATCTTCAATTGGGGCAACGTCGGAAAGGGGGGGTAATTCATCGGTATCAGGTTTTTTGGGTAATTCCGCCAGCCAGTCGGGTTTTTCCGTTTCGGTCTCATCCTCCTGAGGTTCAGCGATTTGAGTGGACGTCTCACTATCGTCAGATTGATCGGACAGCCAATCGGGGGCATCCGGTTCGGTTCCATCAACCAGCCAGGCCGGTATCTCCGGTTCATCTTCAGCCATCCAATCGGGCATTTCAGCCTCAGATTCAACTCCGGCTTCTGCGTCTGGAACAGGAACTTCGTCGCTTACTCCCGGCAATTCAGCCAACCAATCGGGGGGAGCGGTTTCGGCTTCACTAGCCGCCGATTCGGCGGGAAGGTTAGAAGGCGCGCCAATTCCCGGCAATTCAGCCAACCAGTCAGGCGCTTCCGTTTCAGTCTCAACTTCAATTGGTTCAGCAAGCGACTGATCGGCTTCCGGCAAATCAGTCAACCAATCAGACATTTCAACCTCGGTTTCTATCTCTGTTGATTCGGCGGCGGATATTTCCTCACTTAGCTCTGGTAAGTCACTTAACCAATCAGGTATCTCCGTTTCAGTTCCAGCCTCCATTGGTTCAGGGGCAGCAGAAGCTTCACTGTCCTCAGGATGATCGGCCAGCCAATCGGGTGTTTCCGATTTAGTTCCATCAACCAGCCAGTCGGGCATTCCCGGTTCCTCATCAGCCATCCAATCCGACACCTCGGCTTGGAACTCATCCTCTGCCGGTTCTATGGTGGCAGGCGTTTCTTTGCCTGGTTCCGGCATATCTGTCAACCAGTCCGGCATCTCGGTCTCTTCTTCTGCTGCCGGTTCAACGACGGCAGATGCTTCCTCGCCGACCTCTGGAATATCGCTTACTTCCGGCGTATCGGTCAACCAGTCCGGCATCTCGGTCTCTGCTTCTGCTGCCGGTTCAACAACGGCAGATGCTTCCTCGCCGACCTCTGGGATATCGCTTACTTCCGGCGTATCGGTCAACCAGTCCGGCATCTCGGTCTCTTCTTCTGCTGCCGGTTCTATGGTGGCAGGCGTTTCTTTGCCTGGTTCCGGTGTGTCGACTAACCAATCAGGAGTTTCTGTTTCAACCTCGGTTTCATCGACCAGCCAAGCCGGCGTTTCAATTTCCTCTGCCGCCGGTTCGGCTACCGAGGTTTCTTCGCCCATCCCCGGTGTATCGGCTAACCAATCATCAGTAGGGGGTGTGTCAACTATATTGGCTGTAGCTTGAGACTCAATAGTTGTTGGCGAGGCATCCAGACTGGTCAACCAACTATCATCATCCACGCCGGATGTTTTGACGTTTTCATCGGTTGTAATAGATGCGTCATCACCGGGCATGGCATCTAAACCGGCCAACCAGCTATCGTCGCCGGCATCAGGGATTTCAATGCTTTCATCGGTTGTAGCGGGTGTATCGCTTGCCAGCGACGCATTCAAATCAGCCAACCAGCTATCATCGTCCGGTGATGGTGTGGGTTTGGGAGCGGAGGCAGGAGCATCGCTATCAACGCCTGGCGATGCGTCAAAATCGGTCAGCCAATCATCAGAAGCGGGCAGGGGTGTGGTTTCGGCAGCGGGTGTTTCAGGCTGCGCCGGTATGGTTTCATCGGATTCAACCGTTTCTGCCGGTGTATCGGATAACCAGGCGGGGGGTTCTGCATCCAGGGGTTCAGACTCGGTGGGCGCTTCTGGAGCAGAAGCAAGCCACTCTGGTATTTCTTCTTTGTCTTCTTCCTGAACAGGTAAAGCGGCAACACTTCCCTCTAAATCGCCGGGAATATCAATTATTGCGGTAACATCATCGTCAGATTTTAACCATTCAGGAACGTCAGGTTCTTGAGATTCCGAAGGGTAAAGGTCAGTCGGCGCAGCAACTGTTGCGGTTTCAGCAATCCAGTCAGGAACAACTTGCTCTGTTGTAGGTTCTTGTTCAATTGTATCTGCGGCAACATCGCTTCCTCCAATCCAATCCGGCACCTCAATACCTGAGTCTTGAGTATCTGGTTGGGTTTGGGGTAAAGCGGGAGCTTCAGCTACCGTGTCCACAACAAAAGGCTGACCGGATTCGGGGGTATCAACAGTGGGCGGCGCTATTTCCGATAACCAATCCGGCTCCTCTTCCTCTTCTTCTTCCTCAAAGGCCATTTCCATTTCACCGGCGCCTTCAACCAAGACCGACTCCGGAGCAACATCATCAAGCCAATCTGGAGTATCGGTTGTGTCTATTGGTTCCTCAATTGACAACTCGTCATCAACTTCAACGGTTTCGGAGTCAGATGCCGGAGTTGTTATCCAGTCGGGTGCATCTTCATCGACAACGGGAGGAGTGGGGGCCTGCACCACAGGCGGTACAGGCGCGGTAGCGGGTTCGGATGCCGAAGGAGACTCATCAAGGGTCCCTGTGAGCCAATCCGGAACTTCCACATCAACAACAGGGGCATGTTGCGGCGCAGGCGCGGCAGCAAACTCGTCTGTTGAAGAAGGTTCATCAAGGGCGGCTGTAAGCCAATCCGGCACTTCTTCATCAACAACCGGGGCCGGAGAAGATTGCTCCGCAGGCAGCGCAGGCGGCACAGCAAACTCGTCTGCCGAAGAAGGCTCATCAAGAGTTGCTATGAGCCAATCTGGAACTTCGTCATCGGAGGTAGAGGCAACGGCGGGTTGTTCTTCTGGTAAGGCAAGCGCAGGGGGTTCATCTGTTGGAGATGGCGCATCAAGAGCCTCCGTGAGCCAATCTGGAACTTCTTCGTCGGCGGCTGAAGCGGGGGCGGGCTGGGAAGGCAAAACAGTTGTTTCAGTATCGGGAATCGTGCCGGTTAGCCAATCCAAAGTATCATCTTGGTCTGCTGTTTCTGCTTCACCATAGGGGGCATCCTGGATAGGATCGTCTGGCGACGCAGTGTATGAGTCGCCTTGTGGATAGTCATCAACAGGCGCTGTTCCCAAACTGGATAGCAAATCATCTATTCCGCCTGGCTCCGGTTCTTCGGCAGGCATTGCGGGAGCGCCCCACTCTACAGAAGTAGCCGATTGATCGCCGGCAGAGTCAGATATCCCCTCGTCTCCCATCTGCTCTAAAAGGGCAGAGAGTTGAGCCGTTTCTTCTGAATCGGGAAGAAGAGGCGGCGGCTCGTCTGAAAAGTCAGGCTCAGGCTCTTTAGAGAACAGAGTCTCGGTTGGTTCCAGGCCAATTAAGGGGCCTTGAGCTTCTCCATGCCGGCTTAAAAGCTCCGTTAGCCAATTGGGAACTTGTTCAGTAACCCTTTCAGAAGCGCTCTTCTTTTTGGGGGTTACTTTACCTAATTTTTTGGGTAATTTTTTTGTAGCCATATGCGTTAATCCGTATAAGGGCGGTCGGCGCCAATAAGAATGCGCAAACCTGTGGCAATAGTCCCCAGGGCAACTCCAAGCAAGATACCCCGGACACCTGCAAGTGTTGGCACGTTTAATATCCAATCCTTGATAACCGGCAATTCCGGCCAAAGGTAAATGCCCAGCGGCACTTGTCCCAGTAAAACAATTACCGCAAATAAAACAAAAAAGAACGTTTCCAGATCGCGTATTCTAAAAGCGCGGAAAGCCGCTGCGGCAATAAAAATTGCCAATAGCGCAAAGAATGTGGCTTCTAGGGGTTGCAGGACAAAATCAAAAACAAGCTGACTCCCATATGAGTTAGGGCCGCCAGAATAAAACCCTACAATTAGCGTGCCTACCAGTGAGAGCAACAATATTCCGCTATAGATTGTACCCGGTTTTTGGCTGCGAATACGGGTCCAGTGAACGCTAATAACATTGGCAAAGCCTAAGAATAGAGCAAAGGCAATAACAATGGCCGCCCAACTAACCAGCAAAGCGCCGGTTACATTGATAATTTGGCTAAAACCGCCAAAGCTGTTGGGCCATTGTGAAACAAACAAATCAGCCAAAACCAGTAAGCCAACCACAATAGCCACAACAGTAGCCAGCACACGCCCAATTCTGATGCTCATAAGGTCTTTATCCCAGCGATGCCATTACCACCCCAACCAAAATAATCAGGGCGACTATCCAGCGCATTGTATCTTGAGCCAGCAGGCTGCCCAGGTGGGCGGGTTGTTTTTGAAGGTAAGCGCCGGCGGCATAAATTTCTTCTCCCAACAACGTTTCTTGCGCCGAGGCGTAAATAAAAGGTAAAGTATTAGGGTCGCTGGTTCCACCGATGTGCAACGTGCCTTGTCGAACAGCAGCCTCGCCCATAAGCAGGTACTCATCTCCAAAACTGCCGACCATCACATTGGTTTCTACGTTGTCAACATTAAGCAAACTCATCACTCCGGCGGCATAAGCTGCCGGTTGGGGCGCAATCCAGCGAACATTGCGATAAGCTGCCTCAGTTCTCTGGACATCGCCGCCGTGCGCGGCTTTTAGCGCATTTTGAGCAACCAGCATTGCTGTGGGGTCTGCCATAGAAACTGTGGGATGAACGCCCGTAACCGCAGCTTGCTCGGCCAGGTAGTTTAATACCGATAGACCGGCCAGGGTATCGGCAGTGGTTTCATTGGCTACGCCCCCCATACCCAGAGACAGGTGAAGCGGGCGTCCGGTTTCAACGGCCCTGCCGGTAAATCCTTTCAGGGCCTCAAAAGCAGAAATTCGACGCAGCATGGGTTCATGGCCAATTCTGACTCGACCTATGAATAAAAAAAGCAACGCTACAAACAGCAATAAAAGAATTGTCGCCAAGAGCAGAGCGCCGGTCACGGAGTATCCTCCCCAGGTTTTATTGACACAGCAACAGTGGACACAGCGCTGTTAATCTCAAGTTTGGTAATCAACTGTTCCAGTTGGTAAGGGTTTGCCAATAGGTCTGCTGTATTGCGGATGAGGTTTTGCGGCAAAAAAATATCCAACGTTGGTTGGGCTACCAGCAACAATTGGCTCCAGATAAAGGCCAGCGGTTTATGGGCCTCCAGTAGCAAAATGGCCGGCGCGGTTAAACCCAGGTCGATGATTTTATTGGCTGCTTTTTCGGTAAAAACGGTTGTTTCCATAATGTGCTTTATCGCCGAAAACGCTTACTAATTCCCCACAATTTTTGCAACCACTGTGGCCTGGTAATGGTTTTTATGGACTGGCTGGCCGTGGCTGCAATTGTTCCGTCCAGGGCCAGATCATTAAGTAGTTTGTTTAACTCCGGGATGGCCTCGCGCAGGCCAATACGCCCCAGCGCCCAGGCCGCATTGCGCCGGATTAGCGGGTCTTTATCGGCCAGGCAAATCTTTAATGGGGAGACCGCTGCTTCGGCGCGCAGCGCGCCCAAAGCATATACGGCGCTGCGACGCACAATTACGGCTTCATCTTGCAAACAGGTAATTAATATTTGGGCTGTTTCTTTTCTACCCAAATGACCCAGCGCGTAAGCTGCGGCGCGACGCACCCAGGGATCAACATCTTTTATTGCTTTGATTAAATGGGGAATAGCTTCTGAATTTTTCTGCTTGGCCAGCGCCTCGGCAGCGCTTTGCCGCAGACAAGCATCATTGCTGCGGAGTACGCCAATTAAGACGTTATGCGCCGTGAATGACTCGCTGGCAGCAAGCGCGTCAACTGCCGCTACCTGCATTAAACTTATCTCAGATGAAGTGGCCGTTGATGTGTTTTTTAAAGTTTCGACAAGTTTTTGGCTGCCGTCAACTCGACCAGCCAGAGCAAGCCCGGCCTGCCAGCGAACAAAAGGGTGTTCATCGGCCAACGCCTTAAGCAGCGCCGAAATTGTATCTGCGCCCACAAATTTGCTTTTACCGTTATTCAATTTTTCTATTGCCTGCCAGCGATCCGCCGCTGACTGGGACTGCAAAGCTGTGGCCAGTTTTGCCATAATAAAATCTATTCTGAGCAGGGCAGAATATCGCTATTATCCCTATTATGTAATGTTCAGTATACCACATCAGGGGGGGACTGTAAAGTAGACATAACACAATATGTAGGGGTAAAACAAAAGGTGAACCACAAAATGTAGAGGATTAACGGAGAACAACCACAAAATATAGACCCTAACTAAAGGAGTAAATATAATGCATGTTAAAGGGGGTTGAAAACTTGTCAGTTATTTTTTTCGACTCCAGGCAAGGTAAAGTAAAAAAGACTTCCTTGTCCCAACACGCCATCACTTTTAACGCCGACCTGCCCTCCCAACTTTTCCGCAATTCGGCGCACAATGGATAAGCCCAAACCGTGGCCTTCTGCTTGCACATCGTTAAGACGGGAAAATTCTGCAAAAAGGTTTGCCTGGGCTTCTGGAGTCATGCCTGATCCGTTATCTTGTACCCAAAAGCAAATCATGCCGTCAGATTGAGGCGTAGCTCCTAGTTCTAAACAAGGGGGTTGGCCGCCATATTTTAGCCCGTTACTCAAATAGTTTATCCACACCTCTTCTACCCAGGGAGCATAACCTTGTGCTACAGGCCAGCCATCGGGCAAGGTAATCTGGCCCTGGTACTCTTCTACCAATAGAGCCAGACGTTCCTGCACTTTTTTAATAATTTTTGACATATCCAATGGCATCATCTTAACATTTTCTTTGCGCACTCCGGCCAAAAGCAGCAGTTCTTCAATAATATTAACTGCCGTGCGTCCAGATTTACGAATGGTGTGCAAAAACGTTTCGAGCTCTTCCAGTTCCATCTCATGGGAGTAGGTGGCCACAATATCGGCATAACCCATAACAACCCCTAAAGGGTTTTTTAGATCGTGGGCCACGGTATGGGCAAAAGCATCCAGTTCTGCATTGGCAGCCCTTAATGACACATTAGCCGCCGCAAGTTCCGCCGTTCGTTCTTTAACCCGTCGCTCTAATTCTTCATTCATTTTGCGCAGCGCTTCCTGAGCCAAGCGCTCTTGCTCTATGGCTCTTTTTAAGCGTTGGGTGTGCTCTATAGCTTTAGCAAGCGTTACTCTTACATCGTCAAAATCTAAGGGTTTGGTTAAAAAATCAAAAGCTCCGGCATTCATAGCCTTTCTGATGTTCT
>JAJRVO010000231.1 GCA_024277275.1 Chloroflexota bacterium | reverse complement strand
CCGGGCTGGTTTCACGTATAGTATCTATCAAGCACGACATTGTTTGGGGTTATCTCTCTTTGAGTTTGTGAGTGTTCTTTGAAAGTGTAACTCAAAATTGATGTCGTGCTAATTTCCTCCCCCAAGTCTTTTATACGCCCGGTGTTGTCCTAATTTAGAGCTTAGCTCGCTCCAGGCCAAGTCCGACGATCAAGATTACGAAATCCCGGCAGATGCCGACCTGTCTAAAGTTAACAGTATGGTGATCTATTGCAAGCCGTTTCAGGTCATCATTTCCAGCGCGACGCTTGGTTGAGGTCTTTATTTTTAAAAGGCAAGTAACTACTCAGCTATACCCCTGTAAAGTAGCCTGAAGGCCGGTAATTAGTAATTGGTAATTGGAGCAATTTACTAATTACCAATTACTAATTACCAATTACCCTCAATCAAGTGTCTTGTCTGGGCCAGGCTGAGTAGTTACAAAGGCAATAGTTGAATATTGCGGCGATAAAAAACAATCCTCCGGCTCAAATCGTTGAACCGGGGGATTGTTTTTTGTTCTCTGCTGATTATGTTATAATCCGATGTTAATACTAATTGCCGGAGAAACAAAATGCATGTTCTACACGCCCACTGGCATTTCCCCACTCTACCAACTGAAAATGGGGGAGTGCTGTTTTGGTCTGAAAACTCTGAAGCCATTCTGCCGCCCAAGAAAAAGGGGCGACGGAGTAAACTAGCCCAACCCCACCCCTTTTGCGCTGCGCCTGAAGCCACGCAACGGCTCCTCAGCGCCTTTGATTCCAAATCAGCCGAGAGCCAATTTGATCTGGCTACCCTCTTTTTGCCGACCACTAAATTTGGCCCACGGTCGGCGCTGCGACCGCAGCCGTCACCGCAATTGGTACACGATTGGGATGTTGACGAAAATGACGCGCTAACGCTGAAGCAGTGGGTCGTTGGCGGGGCGTGGCTGTCGCTGGTTGACGCCTTTTACCTGCTGACCGCGCTGCCCGACCCCCAAGATTTGCCGCCCAACCTGGTCCTCGGCGCCGATGTTCGCTACTGGCAAATGGTCGCCGGTTTGGTGTTGGAAACGCTGGCCCAGCAAAAGTTGCTGCCCGTACTGGCCCAGGCCGACCTCGGCGGCAGCAACTTTCACGCCCGCTGGCTGCCTATCTTAGATGGCCCGCAGGATGGCCCTCGTATGGCCCGCCTGTTGGAAGCGATGCCTCCCCTGTGCCGCGCCGAAGCGGAGAAGCTGGAAGAGGCCCTGTCCCCTCGGCACATTTTGGAGACCTTTATCAACAGCATGGTCGATGCGATGGCCCGGCTGTGGGGCCAACCTCCGGCGCTGGTGGAGAATAGAACCAAAGGCCGCCAGGGAGACGTGGCCTATGAGTGGTTGGGGTCGCTGTTTACCACAAATCCCCAAATAGCCGGTTCCGCCGCCCAACTCAAACACCTGCGTAAAAGCCACAACCTGTGGCTGCGTAACCTGTACGTGTCCTGCGATAAAACCTTCCGCGTGGCCTTTCGGCTGGAAGCGCCGGCCCAGCAACAAAGCGAGGGCGTCGCCAAAAAAGAGTGGCAGCTTCACTACAACCTCCAGGCTCGCGAGGACCCCAGCCTGCTGGTTCCGGCCCAACAGGTATGGAAAACCAAAGGCAACGTCCTCAAGGCGCTCAACCGCCGCTTTGAGCTACCCCAGGAAAAGCTACTGGCCGGGCTGGGCCAGGCCGCCCGCCTCTTTGAGCCGTTAAAAGGGGGACTCAAAACGGCCAAGCCGGTCGCGTTATCTTTGTCGACTGAAGAAGCCTTTGACTTTTTGCGAGAAAGCGCGCCGCTGCTGGAAGCCAGCGGCTTTGGAGTGCTGGTTCCGCCCTGGTGGAATAAACCGGGTACGCGCCTGGGGGTTCGGCTCAAAATGGCCTCGGCCAAAGGCCCCGGCGCGGATGTTATCCCCAAGAGCAAAATGAGTTTTGACAACCTGATTCGCTACCAGTGGGAGCTATCCATCGGCAATATCACCCTGACTAAAGAGGAGTTTGACGCGCTGGTGGCTCTAAAATCGCCGCTGGTGCAGATTCGAGGGCAGTGGGTCCAATTGGACCCGGACCAAATCGAGGCGGCCATTCGCTTCTGGGAAAAACAAAGCTTGGAAGCCGAGGTTGATATGCAACAGGCGATGCGTATGGGCCTGGGGGCTACCGATACCGTCGATGGGTTGCCGGTTGAAGGGGTTGAGTTTGAAGGCTGGCTAAAAGAGTGGATGGAACGCTTCACCGGCAACGAAAAGTTGGTCGAACTGCCCCCGCCTCAGGGTTTGCAGGCCCAACTGCGCCCCTACCAGCTTTACGGCTACTCCTGGCTCGACTTTTTGCGACGCTGGGGGATGGGCGCTTGTCTGGCGGACGATATGGGCCTGGGCAAAACCATTCAGACCATTGCTATGCTATTGCGCGAAAAAGAAGAAAACGGCTCGTTGCCCGGCCCGACACTGCTGGTGTGTCCCACCTCCGTGGTGTCGAACTGGGACAGAGAGGTGCAGCGTTTTGCCCCGGCTCTGACCACCCTGATGCATCAGGGCGGCGACCGGCTGCGCGATAAGGCGTTTATCAAGCGGGCCAAAAAGACCGACATGGTACTGACCAGCTACGCCATCGCCCGCCGGGACGTCGAGACGCTGCAAAAGATTAACTGGTTTGGCGTGGTCCTGGACGAGGCCCAAAACATCAAAAACCCCGATGCCAAACAGACCCGCGCCATTCGCGGTCTGCCGGCCCAATTTCGGCTGGCCCTGACCGGCACGCCGGTCGAAAACCGGCTGTCGGAGTTGTGGTCGATTATGCAATTTCTCAACCCCGACTTTCTTGGCTCGCGGCGGGGCTTTAGGCACGACTTTGGCTTACCCATTGAACGCTACGGCGATGAGGATGCCACGGGCCGCCTGCGGAAGATGGTCTCGCCCTTTATTATGCGCCGGGTCAAAACCGACCCCACCGTCATTCAAGATTTGCCCGACAAGCTGGAGATGAAAATCTACTGCAACCTGAGCGAGGAGCAGGCCACGCTGTACGAGTCGGTGGTGCAGGAGGCGATGAAGCAGGTGGACGAGGCAGACGGGATTCAGCGCAAAGGGTTGGTTTTGAGTATGCTTATGAAGTTAAAGCAGGTTTGTAATCATCCGGCCCAATTTCTGCACCAGATTAGCGCGGGCCAGACTCTTGACTTTGCCAAAGAAACCGAGCGCAGCGGCAAGCTGGCCCGCCTGACAGAGATGCTGGAAGAGGCCGTATCGGTGGGGGACCGGGTGTTGATTTTTACCCAATTTTCCGAGATGGGAGAACTGCTTAAAGGCCACCTGCAAGACCGGCTGGGCGTGTCGACCCAATTTTTATACGGGGGTACTCCGGCCAAAAAACGGACGGCGATGGTCAATCGTTTTCAGGAAGACCCTGCCGGCCCGCCCATCTTTATTTTGTCCATCAAAGCCGGGGGGACGGGGCTTAACCTGACCCGGGCCAACCACGTCTTTCACTTTGATCGCTGGTGGAATCCGGCGGTTGAGGACCAGGCCACCGACCGGGCCTTTAGAATTGGGCAAACCCGCAACGTGCAAGTGCATAAGTTTGTGTGCGAAGGCACTATGGAAGAGATGATTGACGAGATGATTGAAAGCAAAAAGGCCCTGGCCCGGAGCATCGTCGGCGGCGGCGAAAATTGGCTGACCGAGCTATCGACCGGCGAACTGCGAGATTTAGTGACCCTGCGAAAGAAGGTAATCCAATGAGTCGATATGATTATTACGGTTATTTTAAGCCCAGCGTGCCCATTAGCACCGACCAGGGCATTAAGGCCAAAAGCAAGCGGGGCGCATTTGTAAAAAACTGGTGGGCCACCCGCTGGATTAAGGCTTTAGAGCGACTGCTCGACGCCGGGCGACTGCGCCGGGGACGAACCTACGCCCGCAAGGGGCAGGTTCTTTCCATCCAGGAAAGTAAAAGCGGCATTGAGGCTAAAGTGCAAGGCTCGCGGCGGACGCCTTACAAAGTAAGCCTTAGTCTCAACATTTTGAGCGACGCCCAATGGGATCAGGTCATTGACGCTTTGGCGGAACAGGCCATTTTTACCGCCCAACTGCTGGCCGGGGAGATGCCCCAGGAGATAGAAGAGGCGTTTCAGGCAGCCGGCGTTAGCCTCTTTCCCGAAAAAAGCGCAGAGTTGAACACCGAGTGCAGTTGTCCCGATTGGGCCAACCCCTGCAAACACGTGGCCGCCGTTCATTACATTTTGGGAGAGCAGTTTGACGAGGACCCCTTTACGCTCTTTCGGCTGCGGGGTCGCACTCAGGAGCAAATTTTGGAGGCTCTCCGCGCTCGCCGGGCAGAAGCGACCGGCCCGGAGGATGATTTTGACGAACCGGAAGAAGAGGTTGTTCCGTTGGAAGAGACCGTTGCCAATTATTGGGATATGGGTCAGTCGTTGCCGCATCTTAAAACTAACATCAAACCGCCGGTTGCAGAACTGCCCATCCTCAAACGCCTGGGCCAGCCCGCCTTTTTAGCCGACGATTTGCTCAAGTTGTTGGGGCCGGCTTACCACGCCATCACCAAGTCGGCCATTGCTACCGCTTTTGGGGATGAGGCAGAACATCAGTCTCAGTAAATCCAAATTTTGCGGTACTCACGTATTCTACCCCCCTCAATCCCCCCTTTGAAGGGGGGAGGTTTGGTTCTCCCCCTCTTGAGGGGGAGTTAGAGGGGGTAAATTTGGGTCTACTGAGTCTGGAAACAGAAATATAGAATAGGCTCCAACTTGCTCACCTACTCAATCTATTCTAGCACATCATCAATCCAGGTCAGGCCCATCATTGTGGCCGAAAAACCCAAAGTGGGGATAGCCAGCAGCGCTACCTGCCGAATCTCGTCGGCGCCGGCGCCCATTTCAACCAGCTTGCGTACGTGGGTATGAACCGCTCCTTCTCGTCCGGCCCCCAGGGCCAAAGCCAGCTTAACCAGGCCGCGTGTTTTCTCATCCAGCGACCCGGCAGCGTGGACGGTGGTTCCTAACTGGTCATACGCCTGCCAGATATCGGGATACTTTTCTTTAAACTCAATGTAAGGTTTGGGTAATTGGGACATAAATCCCGCCTTTTTGCTTTAATACAATTCCTGAACTATCTCTAGCGCCTGCTCAACAGGAAGCGTTGCCGGCTCTTCAACCGTCCGGTAATAGCGTTCTCCGGCGCAGGGACGACACAGAATTGTCCCCTCTCGCACTACCTCGCGCTCGTTGATAATCTCTTCGCCGCAGATTTCGCAGTTGACCCGGTAGCCGTCTTTGCTCAATAGTCTTTCTATTGAAAAGGACATCGCGACCTCTTGCGCGTCCAGTAATTCTTCTTCCGGCATGCGCTGGTAGCCAATCAGGTAGGCTTCCCAGCGACTTGTGGCCTCCGGGGCGTAATCTTTGGCCCGTATGCGGGTAATGGCGCTGGGTACGACCCGCACGGCTCGCCCGGTCTGGGTGTCGATAAAAGTGGCGGCTACCTTGCCAAAATCAAGCACGCGCATTGTCCGTTTGCCTATCCAGCAGCCGCTGGCCACGGCAATGCCGTCTATTACACAGCCGTCTGTTTCAACGACGGTCAGCAGGCGTTTGTTTGTTTGGGGTACGTCCAGGCCCAGTAACCGCCCGCCCATCATCCCCATCCGCACCCCCAATACCTGACGGGGGCAAAGATGCTGGTGCCTGATGGCCGAGGCGTATAAAAGTTCTTCAAATGTAGGCATATCAAGCATACTCCTAAAATACGATCATTTTGCCCCCTACCTGTAAGGGGCGACGCAAATATACGCCGCCCCTACAGAAAGGAGGGATCAAATTGAAAAATTCCAAAATCTAAAATCAATAGGGTTCAGTACTTACGCAGTTGCCGTTCAGTATACGGTTTTGTGCCTCATTTAGAGCAGAATCGGCAGAATATTAGAATAAAATTCTCGCATTCAGCTAATTCTGCTCTAAACTGCGTAAGTACTGAGGGTTTTACTTTCCGGCCCCATTCCGGCGCAGGCCCAACACGCTCAAATCATAGCGCAAGAAGGCGTAAGCCGCTTCAACCACCAGACTGTATAGGCCCTCAGGCGCGGCTGCTTGCACCCGCTTGGCAAATTTGGGAAACCAGCGCCCCAAGTGACGGTCAATGAAAACTTGCTGGCGCGCTCTGGCTTGGGCGCTGCTTGCTCCGGTTTCTGTCTCCTCAGCCTGTGTTTCTCCGGCGCAGAGAAAGGACATAAATTCCAGTTCTACCGCGATATGGTCGGGCATATCCATCAGAGAGGGGGAGAGAGACAGGCCGGCCTCGATGTATTCTTGCTCCAATTGAGTGGCAATCCACACCCGGTTTGCTCCTTCAGGGTCCAGGTAGAAAGATTCGTAGGGGGGCGCGGCTGATCTGGCCTGGAAGAGTCGCACAAATTCTTCCTCTACCGGCGTTGTGTCGCCCTCGCCCAGATTGCTCAGGGCAGCGAGCAGTTGCTGCCACGGCTCAAAGAAGGGCAAGGCCGCCAGAGTACCGCTATCTTTTTGCAATTCCCCGGCAGCCGAGGCTAACTTCGTCAACCGTTCCCGGTTGGGGTATAGAAACAGCGCTCCAAACAGGCGATAAGCGGCCTGACGCCAGACTGTCATTTCTTCTGGTTGCATGGTGTTGTCACCTTTATCAAAAAACAAAATGTTGGACAGGAGTGCGGGGCAATCGGCATTGCTGCAATCCGCACTCCTGTTTTTTACTCGTTCAACTCCAGTTTGGGAACGAGATAACGAAGGAACGAGAGTAAGACCTCAAAGGTTTTTAAAACCTTTGAGGTCGAGGTCTGAAAAGTTGCCGCTAACGACCCAGGTCGTACAGAGCCGGTCCCGGCCCGGTTCTGTGACAGCCCAGGCAGGTCATTCTATCAACCGGCCCCAGAGACTTGGGCGACACGTCCTGGTGGAAGAACGGTTCCGTGCGGACGTTGAGTTTTTCTGCATGGCAAACGCCGCAGGCCAACCCCACATCGCCGGTGTGAATGGCGTGGTAGCGCTGGTCGGCTGCCAGGCCCACATCATCTTGCAGGGTTCCGGTTAAGACCGGCGCTGCGTTAACTGTTTGCGCCGGCTGGATGACATACCAGCCAAAAGCCAAAGCGGTCAGGATAAAAACGGCCGCCAAAACTCCGACCACCATGATGATGCGTTTTCCGGTCATGCTTCACCTCCTACTTTTACTCTTTCAATCTGGCGAGTGCCTTCTCCCGGAGGAGAGCCGCCAACGTAGTGTACCTTGGGATTGGTGCCAAACTCTTCCAGCAGCCGGAAGGAACTCTTCTCTT
>JAJRVO010000230.1 GCA_024277275.1 Chloroflexota bacterium | reverse complement strand
ATAGCCCCGGGCCACTCGCAGGGCATGCATTGTTGCTTCTGTGCCGGTGTTGGTAAAGCGGAGCAGTTCCATACCCGGAACCATAGCCACGATTTTTTCTGCAACTTCCACTTCCAGTTCGGTAGTGGCAGCAAAGGTAGTACCCTGTTCAACGACTTCTTGAACAGCTTTGTTCACGCGATCATCGGCGTGGCCCAAAATAATGGGTCCCCACCCCAGGCGATAATCGACAAATTAATTGCCGTCGGCATCCCAAATTTTACCTCCTTTGCCTCGGGCTAAAACAGGCGTTTCATCAGGTCCCCAATACCGAAAATTGGAACTGACACCCTTGGCAAGCACTTTGAGCGCCCGGTCAAAGACAGGTTGTGATTTCTCTCGGCTTAGCATGTTTAACTCCTCTGTTAAATTTATATAATTAGCGATTGTCCAGAAATAACAAAATTATTTGTGGATAGTTTCTTGAATATGCCGCAGTATACACGGGTTTTTTACCAAAGTCAATAAATTGGAGCGAGATAATATTGACAAGTACGCTTAAATAGCGTAAAATAGTTTCTACTTTCGCTTAAATTAAAGAGGCGGCAAGGCTTAATGAAAACTAATTTCAAAAACAGCATAATCGATCCGGATGATTTGGATGGAGTTGATCGAAAAATCATTAAATATTTGCAAAAGAATGGCCGCGAGACTTTTACCAAAATGGGTGATGAGATTGGGGTACCGGCCAGCACCGTCCGCGATAGAACTAACCGCTTGATAGAAAATAATGTTTTGCGAATTGTCGGTATTTTGAACCCTCCCAAGGCCGGCCGGCGGGTGATAGCCAATATTGGGATCAAGCTATCGGGTGGTAATCACCGGGACATTGCTAAACAAATAGCCAGGTTTGATGAAGTGTCTTACTTGGTTATCTGTTCCGGTTCTTTTGACTTGATGGCAGAGGTTATTTGTAAAGACAATGCGCAACTCCTTGATTTGACCTCTGCCTTGCAAAATATCCCCGGTGTGCTGAGTACCGAAACCTTCATTTATTACACAATTGTCAAAGAAATATATGATTTTGGAGAGCTATAAATTCTATGAACTCAAACAAAATCCTCTATCTGACCGAAGAGGATGTAAGGCAATGCATGACTATGGCCGAGGCGGTAGCTTTGTCGGACAAAGGTATCAAAGCTGATGCTCACGGCCAGGTGGCCGGGGATAAGTTCTACATGCATACTGGAGAGGCAGGCTTTATCAAACCCTTCTCCGGCTACCTGGCCGGTGAGGAGTATGCTTACGTGAAAACCTTCAGCTTTTACGAAGGCAACCGAGCCAAAGAACTGCCGCCTACGTCCTCGATGAGTCTTCTTTTTGATGCCCAGACCGGGCTGCCGGTCTGCATTATGGAATCAAATTGGGTGACCGCCCTCAAAACGGGTGGTTCAACAGCCGTGACTGCCAAATATCTGGCTCGTCCCGATAGCAAAGTAGCCGCCATCTTTGGCGCCGGCGGACTGGGGCGGATGCACCTGCTGGGCCTGGCAGAGGTTTTTCAACTTGAGGAAGTGCGAGTGGTGGACATAATTTCAGAGGCTGCGGAGCGCTTTGCCGTTGAGATGGGGGAACAAACCGGACTATCCATAACTATCCCCCCCTCACCTGAAGCGGCAGTCCGGGGAGCGGATATTATCATTACCGTGACCACTGGTAGCGCAGTCAATGTAGAGGTCCCCTGGGTAAAACCGGGGGCTTTTATTGCCCGGATGGGCTCTTATCAAGAAGTCGCCCTGGGTTTATTGCTAAAGGCGGATAAATTAGTGGTGGACCGCTGGCAGTACGTTAGTTATCGAGTCCCGGAAATGGTGCAGTTGATTAACGCAGGCAAGCTGGGGCAGGAGAGTGTTCACGCTGAATGGTCGGATATTGTTGGCGGTCGAGCTACAGGTCGGGAGTCGGATGCTGAAATTATCCTTTACATTGCCCTTGGCATTTGGGGTGAATACGCTGCAATTTTGCCCCAGGTCTACCGGCAGGCCCAGAAGTTGGGGTTGGGCCAACTGATTGGAAGCTAATAAAATGTAAATATTCAGCGAACCCGCCAAAATGGGCGTTGGAGGCAGGTAATTGGTAATTGGTAACTGGTAATTACCAATTACCAATTACTGGGTCATAGCCTTGACTTGAGCGGGTTTACTGAACGGTTACAATACGTGAGTAAAGGTTGGGTCATAACATCTTCTTTTATGTTTCGAGTTCTACATTCCAACGCAGCCGCTCGCGTAACGATACCACCTCGCCCACAATCAAAATTGACGGTGGTTTTATATCTTCCTCTTTAGCCCGCTTTACAATATTTTCCAGAGAAGCTACTAGAACTTTTTGCCGGGGTGTCGTTGCTCGATGAATGAGAGCCGCCGGCGTGTCGGGCGATTTTCCTTCGATCAGCAACCGCTCAACAATGGTTGACAGGTTGGTGATGGTCATCAACACTACCAGCGTGTCGGCCTGAGGCAAAGGCGGAATCTGGCGCAGCCCGTCCTCTTTATCATGCCGGCGATGGCCGGTGACCAGGGCAAAAGAGGTAGCCAGGCCGCGGTGGGTGATGGGGATACCGGCATAGGCCGGGCCGGCAATGGCCGAAGTAACGCCCGGTACTATCTCAAAGGGAATACCGGCCTCTACCAGGGCCAAAGCCTCTTCGCCGCCCCGGCCTAAAACAAACGGATCGCCCCCCTTGAGGCGAACGACAATTTTATCTTGCCAGGCTTTTTCCACTAGCAGCGCGTTAATTGCTTCTTGCTGTAACGAGTGACTACCGGCCGATTTACCGGCGTAAATTTTCTCGGCGGATGGCGGAGCGTAGTCCAACAACTCTGGGGTTACCAAACGATCATAAATAACAACTTCAGCCTGGCGCAGGCATTTAACGCCGCGCACGGTGATTAGATCAGGGTCGCCGGGCCCCGCGCCGACGAGATAAACAATAGGTCTGGTCATATTTCTACTCTCTAAAAGTTTTGATAAATTCGACCAGCATTTTCTTCGCTCTGGCCCGCGCTTGTTTGGCCGGTTCACCTGTGTTTTCACCTGACAGACGCAGCGTATCCAGTAAATCAGATTCAACCAGCCTTTGCCAAAAGACAGCCCTCTGCGCCGGGTCAGGCAACTCGGCCATTACCCGCTCTCGCAATGAACCCAACAAGTCGGCCAGTAAACCGTATTCCGGGCCGATAACCTCTTCCACGCGGCGACGCAGGTGAGCGGCCAGGGCCGGACTTTTGCCGCCGGTTGAGATGGCGATAGTCACGTTGTTGCGCCGCACAATGGCGGGGGTGATAAAGTCGCAGTGGGGCGGGTTGTCCACAACGTTGATTAGCGCGCCGTGCGATTGGGCCGCTTTCCAGATGCGGGCGTTAGTAGCCGGGTCATTGGTTGCTGCAACCACCAGGGTAGCTCCTGCTACGTCGTTTGCTTCCGCTTTTCGCGCTTTCCATTCAAGGCGACCATCAGCCGCCAGTTGATGCAAGCCGGCGGTGATTTGTGGGGCAACAAGCACAACCCTGGTCCCGGTTGCCAGCAACTCTTTCACTTTTCGGTGGGCCACAGCGCCCCCGCCTATCACCACGCAACGTCGATTTTTCAGATTCAAACTAATTGGATAATGGACCATAGTAGAGCAGATTATATCATACTTGGAGTTTGAAAAAAAAAGTTTTTTGAACTATTCTTCACAAACAAGGTGTCTGTCCTATTTTATTAAGGAACGACGTATCTTCTCAATATTGTGGGGCAGACTGGAAAGTCTGCCGTTTGAACAGGCTAAAAAGCCTGTCCCACATACTACAGCCCCGGATTATTGAGAAGTTACGAACGACGTTTAAATAACTTACCCAATTGGCGTGATGCGTGATAATCATTTCACGCATCACTTAGGAATCGGGATTAAATAACTGTCTCATTTCAGAGCGCAGTAAATGGTAATTAGTAATTAGGGATTGGCTTAATAACCAATTACCATTTACCAATTACAATGTTGAGGGACAGTTATTTAATTCTCATTACTTAACTCGTTTATAAATCTTTGTTTGCTCGTTTTCAAAAACCAGTTCCAGCGTACCCACGCCGCGCAGCTTTTCAAACTTAGCTTCGACTGTCTCTCCGTAGGTAGCCCGCTCAATTTGGCCGATGTAAATATAGCTGATGTTCAGCTCATCAAGCAGCAGCGCCGTGCGAATGGGGTCTTGGGTGGTCCAAAATTCGTTGACCACAAGATCGCGGCGGCCAATTTGCGAGGCGTATCGCTGCTCGTTTTGGTGCAGGCCGCCCAAAATGGAGGGGAGGCCGGTGTAAGCGGCCACCCGCATACCGCCCTCGCGGTAGTAGCCAATTTTCGCTTCGGCCAAAACGGGCGTGCCTTCAACATTTTCTTGCAACCAATGGATGGCCTGGTAATCGTATTTGAGTTCAACGGGATTTCCGGCGGGCCACTCAAAAGTGCCAACAGACATATAGGCCAGGCCGTCGAGGGTGCCGATGGCGGGGCGGTTGCGCTCTCCGGGAAAGCGGTCGTCAATGCGGGTGCGGGTTCCAAAGATGGGGTAGACCAGCCCGGCCAACAGCAACATCATGGCGACTCCGCGCCAGGCGGTTTGTCGCCACAGCGGCCAATCCCAGGCCCACTCCCAAATTTGGGGCAGCATTACGGCGGCCACAATGCCAAAGATTACCCAGACCTGAGTAAAAAACTTAAAGAGCGTATTCATCCGATAATAATCGCCGCCGCCCAGAAAATCTCGCAAAAAGAAAAATTCAACGCCCAAAAGCACCAGCAGGCCGGTAAAGACCAGCAAGCCCAGGTAGGTCATTGTCACGGATGCTTCTTTACGGAAGAGGAGAAGCAGGACTAATCCAACCAAGGGCAGCAGGTAGGCGGGCACGCGGTATCCCAGCAGGGCCAGGGCCAGGGTAATCAACAAAATCAGGCCCACGCTCCATAGCCCCAATTGATAGGCATCGGCGTTGCGCTTTACAACAGCGCGATAAATTTGCCACAAATGGGGCCACACATTCCAGCGCCGCAAAAACAGGCTAATGGTTCGCAGCAAGCTGTTTTTGCTGCCCGGACGCAGCAGCAAAAGCCACAGCCACGAGACAATGATAAACAAGAAAAAGCCCCATATTTTAAGATGCTGGTCCAGCGGGGTTTTAGTATGAACCAGCCCCACGCCCGTCTCCGCCGGGGGCTGGTAATTGGCAAAGAAGGGGATATAAAGCAGGTATGTTACCGCTAACAGAGCAGTCGCAAAAAGCGCGCCGCTAACCAGAATTAATATAGCCTGGCGCGACGAAAGAGAGCCTTTTTCTTGCTGCCGGTAGCGACTAAGCAAAAAAGCAGCCGACATCAAACCCAGGTAGGTCGGCAAATCCCAGGTGTTGATGACGCCGATTGCGCCCAGCACAAAGGGGATGGCTAACCAACGGAGGAATGATGAATGATGAATGATGAACGGCGCATGGCGGATAATTTGTGTGAAGGCGAATGTCGAATGACGAATGTCGAATGATGAATTTTGTTTATCGTTGGGGAGTAGCCAGTTGAAGTCCAGGCTTAACAGCAAAATGGTGAAGGGGATGCCGATCATGTGGGGGTGTAGGTCGGCAAAGAGAAAGCTGAAGAAGGGGAACTCGTTGATGGTTTCAGGGATGACGCGGGTGGGGTCCCAGTAGTTGTAGACGGCGATGGTTTCGCCGTTGATGACCTGAATAAATCCGGTGATGGCCGGGACCAGCGTAGCCAGGCCGGGGATGGCGCTTTCAAAGT